>CAZYWR010000095.1:0-13425 GCA_964651185.1 uncultured Polyangiales bacterium | reverse complement strand
CTCGACGACGAAAACGGGTCGATCGTCGTGTCGGACCAGCACGGCAACACGGTCACGCTGGGTCCACGCCGTATCGCGCTGAAGAGTCTCGTCGACCTCGAGCTCGACGCCGCGGGCCGCGAGACCATCCGATGGACACAGGTGGATATACTATGAGGCCAAAGCGTGGTCTGCGACAAAGAGGAGACAACAGCGATGGCTCGTGAGGTCTCCTTTCTCGGCCGTGGCTGGAGCTTTCCGCCTGCTTTCACCCATGCAGGAGGCGACGTGGCGACCGTGGCCGGCGCGGAGGATGTCCATCAGAGCCTTCAGATCATCCTCGGCACCATGCCAGGCGAGCGCGTCATGCGCGAGGCGTTCGGCTGCAACCTGAGCAGTCAGCAGTTCGAAGAAGTCGATCGCAGTCTGCTCCGCTCGGTCGAACGCTTGATATCGAACGCCATCTTGAACCACGAGCCACGCGTGCAACTGGATCGCGTCACGGTAGAGCCGAGCGCGGATGGGCACGGGAGCTGCGTGATGATCCAGGTGCACTACACCGTGCGCGCCACGAACTCGCGCTTCAATCTGGTGTTTCCCTTCTACTTGTCGGAGACGGCCCGCAACGGGCCGTGAGCAGCCCATGGCGGATTTCATCATCATCGATGGCGACCAAGCTACCTTCGACAAGGACTTCGGCGCCGCCAGCGTTGCGGTTAGAGACGCCACCATCCGAGGCAGCGGCCCCGCTACCCATCACAAAAACGTCTGCGTCGTAGGAGACGAGAAGACCGTGGTCGTGCCGAACTGCGCCTATCAGACCTTGGCGTATGCAAACCCGGGCCTGGGTACCTTGCGTATCGCGGCCCTGGCCAGCGACCAGCAAGCCACCAAGACGCGAACAGGGGGCAAGCTCGTGCTGCTCAAGGGCTCGAACTTCACTGCGAAGTTCGAGGTCCAACAACCTGCCTCACAGCCTGGGACGCCGCCGACGATGGATCCCGCAACGGAATACTCAGGCACCGGGCACTTTATCACGCACAACAAGACGCTAAGGGGGACCTGAATGGCACCCCCGGACGACGCGCCGAGGCGCCTCGAGTTCGCCGCGTCCGGCGGCACGAGCCAGTCGACGCGCACCACGCCTGCGCTCGATCCCGCGCGGTTTCCGGTAGACGGGCGGGGCCTTTCGGATCTGCTCGAACGCGCGCGCAAACAGGGACGACAGCTCGTCTACGTCGATCCCAGCGATCAACCTGCAGGCAGCTTCAGCGAGTTCGTCGGCGCGGATCTGAGCCTCGACGATGTAATCGCTTTTATGGCGGATCCGACGCGCTTTTCGCCCGAGACCTCCCCTGCGCTTTATCGCCCTCACTTTACGCTGTTTCTCGTGTTCCTGCGCTTGTTCGAGAGAGCGCGCGGCGAGCTGAACAAGTTGACCGAGCGTCACCTCGACTTCTACTACCGCGAGTTTCTGCGCATGCGGCCCCAAGGGCCGCGGCCGGATCGCGTGCATGTGCTGTTCACGCTCGCTGCCACGAGCGCAACCTGCGAAGTGCCTGCCGCGACCTGGCTCAGCGCCGGCAAGGACAGCCTCGGGCGAGACCTTTTTTATCGCACGCGCGAGGCGCTGATCGTTCGTCGCGCGCGCGTTGAACAAGTGCGCGCCGTGTTCTTGGGGCGAGGGCAGGGCGACGCTGCGAATCAGCCGCGCACTCTGTGCGCGCTCGAGCTGATCGGGCCTCCCAAGTGGAAGGAAGTCTATTGGCGGTGCCCTACGACCGGTAAGCGTGCAGGCTCGCAGGACGTGCCCTCTGCCGCGATGTTCGGCGAGGCTTTGCGCGGTGCCGCGCCGGTGGTGGGCTGGGCGGCTCGATCTGAGGCATTGGCGCTCGGCACGGGCACGGAGCGCGCAATTACCTTGAAGCTGACGCTCCAGGAATTGCCGGCACCGGGGCCGAAGGACGAGATCTCCGCCCTGTTTGCTGACGCTTTGATCGCCGAGGTGAGTACGGTGGAACGCTTTGCGGCGCCGAGCTCCACCAAATTTTCGATCACACGCCGCGCTAAGGAGCCAACCTGCGGGGAGCTCTCGATCGAATTGCGCTGCGCAGCCTCTTTTCCTTCGATCGCGGCGATCGGTGCAGAGCCCAAGGGGCTGGCGGGCAAGTACCCCGCGCTCCGCGTGATGGTGAAGGCGCAGAAGTACGACGCACTGAAGGGAGTTCAGATCGAACAGGTCACGCTCGAGAAGCCCAGCGGGAAGCTTGAATGCTTTCACGTGCACCCGTTTGGCCATGCCGCGATCGCCACCTCCACGCAAAGCAGCTTGTTACCCCTGCTCGAGAACGAGGGAGAGCTTTATCTCGGATTGCGTGACGTGACGGCTCCAGAAGCCTTGTCTCTGCTCGTCCTCGCGGATGCTCCAGGGCCCGTGCCGCAACATGAAAACTCTGTCGAGTACAGTTACCTGAACGGCGAGACCTGGGACCACCTGCCGGTGCGCAGCGACACGACGGTCGGGCTCATGGCGCAAGAAGGCATCTTGCAGCTCGATCTGCCCGTGGCCAGCAGTGGGTCTACCCGCATGCCAGACGGACTATACTGGATCCGCGCGACCGTGAAAGAAAACACGAGCGCGTGGGGCAATCTGATCGCGCTCCATACGCAGGCCGTCGTGGCGACCTTTGCCGACCAACAGAACGCCGAGGATCACTACGAACGGCCGCTCCCTTCCCGCAGCATCTCGCAGCTCGCGAAGCCACTCGCCGAGGTTGCGCGCGTGGAGCAGCCTTATCCATCGCGTGGCGCCTTTCCGGCCGAGGGTGCAAAGCAGTTCAATACGCGCGTCAGCGAACGCTTGCGCCACAAGGGCCGCGCGCTTTCCATGTCGGACTACGAGCGCTTGGTGTTGCAGCAGTTTCCTGAGATCTACAAAGTCAAATGCGTCCCCGCGAAGGCTCCCGGCGAAGTCAAGCTCGTGGTCATTCCCAGCGTGCACCATCGCTCCGTAAGCTCGCGCTATCAGCCCGCCGCGCCTCCTGACTTGCTCCTAGCCATTCGCGACTATGTCTCCGCCAGGGCGCCGGGCGCGGCGGAGATTCAGGTTCAGAACGCGAACTACGAGGTCGTGTCGGTCTATGCCACGGCGAGGTTCAAGACCCCCTTCAACTCCTCCCATGAAACGCTGGCCACCGAAGCGCTACGGCGCTTGCTCACGCCTTGGGTCTACGAAGACTCCGCGGACATCACCTTCGGCGGCGCCATCTACACGACGACGGTCGTCAACTGTCTCCAGCACCTGCCGTTCGTGGACTATGCGAAGCATTGCACGCTCAATCTCGGAACAGGCGACGCTGTCGATCACGTTACGCCGAGCTGCAGCGAAGGCGTACTGACAGTTGGGCCCAACTCCATTCACGTCAACCGAGATCTTTAGAAAGGGTACCGCACCATGTCGACCGACACGCCCATGACAAGAACCGAGCTGCTCGATTTTGTCCGAAAGAAATGGCCAGATGCACCCGAGAAGGAAGCCTTCGGTCATGTCATCGAGAGCGTGCTCAACCTCATGGACGACAAGATTCGATCGATCGAGGGGACGCTGACCGTTTCTTCGCCCCTCACCGTTCAGAACAAGCTCTCGGCCAACGGGGGACTCTCCGTGCCCGCGGGCCAAAAGCTCACGGCAAACGGCCCCGTCGAGCTCGACAAGGCCTCCGTGTTCCGAAGCGCGCAGCTCAAGGCAGATGCCGCCGGGGTTTGTAGCGGTTCGGACTATCTGGGTGTCAAACCGCCTGCGAAGGGCTTGCTCGTCGAAGGGCCGGTCGCGCTCGGAAAGCAGGCGGCCAAGTGCGCGCTCGACATCGCGGGCCAAGTCAACGCCGACCAGGGCGTGACGACCTCGGCGATCAGCGTCACCTGGAACAATGCGAAGGCGGGCGTCGCACGCGGCGAGTTTCATGCGGACGAGCACGGCGTGAGAATCGGAGCGTCCTACGCGGCTGGATCGAGCGCGCCGGCCAACGGTATCATCGTCGAAGGCGCCGTGTGCGTCGGCACTACGGTCACAGGGAACAACGGCCTGCCCAAGCTGCGCGTGTCCGGCAAGCTCGAGCCGCTCTCGGGGGGAGCCGAGTTTGCGCACGAGGACGGCAGCTGCGCGATCACGGTCGGAAGCCAGGGCATCGCGGCGACGGGCGCCAAGGACGACCAGAATGTTCGCATATCAACCAAGGGCGAGGGCTACGTGAGCATCGAGAATACGGCGCTCATCGGAGAGACGCTCAAGCTCTCGAACGCCTGGAGTGGCTGGCCCGAAGTCCACTCCGGCAAGGGAGCCGAGATCTGCAACGACTTAGGCCAGTACAAGGCGCTCATGCTCGCCGGCAACAACGTTTCGGGCCGCCGGCAGGTACACGTCTATGATGACCTGAAGGTCAATGGCCACAGCACCTTCGAAGGCTCTGCGCACATCAAAGGCCCTGCCTACATCGAAGGCAATCTTTGCTATTTTTGGAATGTCAAGGATGGAACCAAAGGTTGGTACGCCATTGGCAACAGAGACCACGGCTATGCAGGATCGGAGTACATGAAATCTCAGCCTCAGCTTTCGGACGCGCGGTTCAAGACCGAGCTGGGGACGATCCAGGGCGCCCTCGATCTCGTTCGGCACTTGCGCGGCGTGCGCTACCGCTGGAACGAGCGCGGCCTGAGTCATTTCACGCGCGACATCGAGGACACCGTGTCGGCAGGGCCTTCGGCGACGGCGGAGGAGAATCAGCGCCTCTGGGATTTGGAGCGCGAGCGCTTTCGCAGCAAGCACGGCGGAGCGCAGGTGGGGCTCATCGCGCAGGAGGTCGAGCAGGCCGTGCCCGAGGTCGTTCGCACCGATCGCGAAGGTTATAAGTCGCTCGACTACGGGCACCTGACGGCCGTACTGATCGAAGCCGTCAAAGAGCAACAGGGGTTGATCGACGATCTGCGGAGCCGGCTGGCCACGCTCGAAGGTGCACGAACCCCCTGACACGGCGGGTCGCGCCGCGCCGCGCGCGGCTCGCGCGCTCCCTCTTCGGAAAGACTTACGGAGGAAGCCATGGACTACGATTCGTTGCTTTCGGAGGGCCGCCGCGCGCTCGAGCAGTATGCGAGCGATCCATGGACTGACTTCAATCCCCACGATCCTGGGATCACGCTGCTCGAGGCGCTTTGCTACGTCCTGACGGACCTGGTCTATCGGACGGGGCACACCATCCCCGAGCTGCTCGCCAGCTCGCGCGACGACGCCTACGCAAACTTGTACGCGCCGCGAGAGATCTTGAGCTCGAATGCCGTGACGACCGCAGACCTGCGCAAGGTCCTGCTCAACTTGGAGGGCGTGCGGAACGCTTGGATCGAGGCCGCGGCGTGGCGGGACGGCATGCCCTTGAAAGGACTCTACCGCGTCTGCGTGGATGCCGAGGACTCGGGCCTGGCGAGCTCGCCCACGCCCCTGGAGCTCGTGCAGCGGGTGACCGAGTGTTTGCACCGCCAGCGGCCCCTGGCTGAGGACTTCACTGAAGTTCGCGTGTTGCCCCCGCAAGCCATCTGCGTGACCGCGACGGTAGAGATAGGTCCCCTCGACGATCCGGAGTGGGTGCGGGAAGAGATCTTGAGGAAGCTCGATCAACATATCGCGCCTTCGGTGCGCTTTGCGAGCGCGGCTGCGTGGTGGCACGAAGGTCGAGCCGTGGACGAGATCTTCGATGGTCCGCTGCTCGAGCACGGCGCAGAGGACCTGCGCTTCGTGGATGCGGAGGCTCTCAGGCAGATGGAGCGGCCTTCGTTTCTCTATCCAAGCAAGGTCCTCGAAGTGATCGCCAGCGTGAAGGGGGTGCGAGTCGTAAAGACGCTCAGGCTCGGGCCGAACAGCGCGCCGGGTTCACCGCCCGCTCACGGTCAGCCTTCGCAGCCGCTGGATCCTCGCAATGTGCCCGCGCCCTTTGCACCCCTTTCGCTCGAGACGGACAAGTGTCCGAGGCTCGACCGCGTGAACTCTCAGATCTGGGTCGAGCGCGCAGGCGGTGCGCTCAGCAGTCTATCCCTGACGCTGCTGCGCCCAGCCAATCCGAGCCCGCAGCGCACGGCGGCGCTCGATCCGTTCGCCCCGCCGCCCTTTCGCGACCGGCACGTCGCGAAGTACACGCCGGTGTATCGTCACCTGCCCGGGATCTACGGCGTGGGCGAAGGCGCGCTCCCTGAAGGCACTTCGCCCCAGCGCCGCGCGCAGGCACGGCAGCTTGCGACCTACCTTCAGTTCTTCGACCAACCCATGGCGAACTACCTCGCACAACTCGCGCACCTCGGTGAGCTCTTCGCGTTCGAGGCGAGCCCCGACACCTACTTCGAGCAGGAGGTCCTCGCGCCCGGCGTGATCGTGAGCGCACAGGAGCCGCCGCTGCCGCCGGCAACGCCCGACCCGAGTCAGCGCAGGCAGCACTTTCTCGATCACTTGCTCGCGCGTTTTGCCGAGCAGTTTACGGACTATCTGCCGAAGGGCGAGCAGCCGCTCGAGGGCCGCGCGGCATTTTTGCGGCACTACCTGCGCGTCAGCGCGGCGCGAGGGACGGGGCTCGACGTGTATGCGCCGATGGACCGAGGAAACCGCTCGGGCCTCGAAGACCGCATCGTGGCGAAACTCGGCCTCGCCGAGGCAGCGAACGAGACCTTGCTCCTCCTCGAACACATCCTTTTGCGTGAACGAAAGGCCTCGGAGCTCGCCCCCTTCAAGCTGCCGGTCACAGGGGAGGACCCTTACTCTCTGCAACTCACCTTCGTCTTGCCCGTTCCGGACAACCCGTCCGCCAACCGCTTCGGCGACGCGAACTTTCGCGCGCTCGTCGAGCGCACGCTGCGCGAGGAGGCGCCTGCCCACCTGGTGGTCTACGCGCAGTGGGTGAGTGCAGCCGATTTCCAAACCTTGCTCGGCAAGGCTCCCGGCTGGTTGAGGCGAAGCCTGTGACCGAGCAGCGCCACCTGATCCGGCGGCAGATTCTCGAGCTGTCTATCTCCGAAGAGGGGGCTGCTTGGGCCCTCCAAAACGAGCTCGCTCGCCTGCACATGCAGCACCTCCAAGGCGCGCTTGCCCGCGTCTGCGACGAGCTTAGCGACCCGCGGCGCGTCCATCGCATCGATTCGCTCGAAATCGATCTCGGGCGGCTTTCGCCCGAGAACTTCGAGCGCGAGCTCACGCAGAGGTTCCCGGGCTTGGTGCGTGCGGCACTGGAGCGAAAAGTCCGACAGCTCGAGACCGAGCTTGCCTTGCGTGGGGAGGATCCTGAGCTTACGGCGTGTGCCGAGCTCATCTCGGTGTTTGCGGCGAGCGGCGTCTTGCCTTGGTGGGCGGACCCAAGTCAGACGAACCTCGTGGGCCAAAGCTTGGCCGCTCTCCTGCACCGCGGTCCCGAGCTCGCGGTCGCGCTCTTGCGCGCGCTCGCAGACGAACCAGGACAGCTTCTGCGCGTGATCCGCGGCGTCCCCGGCGAGCAGCGCTTTGAGCTGTTGCGCGCGCTGTGGAGGCCCACAGAAGCCGCTGCGCCAGAGGAGCTGCGCAAGCTCCGATCTCTGCTCGGTGCGCACGCCGCGCTTCCTCAGCTCGCCGCCGAGAGCTTTCAGGACCATGTTTGGACGGGCATGCTCGCGGCAGCATGCGGCGAAGGCGGTCCGAGCCACGAGGGTCAAGCGTTTTGGCGTGCCGTCCTGGCCTTCGCGGCACGCTCCGCCCAGGTGCCGCTCCACACGCTTCTGAACGGGCTCGAGCGATCGCTACCCACAGCGTTGCCGGGCGAGCCCGACGACTTGCGAGCGCTCCTCGTCCACTGGAATCATCGCGCAGACCACGTCGACCACGAACGCGGCGACACGGCCCAGCGCGCGCGTGCGCGCCGCGACGAGCGTGCCGCGCTGCGCACCGCGCAGGCCCTGCACGACCCTACCGAGATCGATCTGTCAAATGCGGGGATGGTACTGATCTGGCCGTTCCTGCGCTCGCTGTTCGAGCGACTGGGGTTGATGCTCGATCAAAAATTCCGCGATTCGCCCTGCCAGCATCGCGCGGTGGGCTTGTTGACTCACCTCGTCACGGGCGAACTTGTCCCCGGGGAGTATCAGGTGCCGCTCGCCAAGGTGTTGTGTGGACTGCCGCTCACAGAGGCGTTCGACTTTGGTCAGGAAGTGAGCGCGCGCGAAGCAGACGAATGTTCCAACCTGCTCCAGGCGGCCATCGCCCATACGCCCATGCTCGGCGAGCTCTCGATCTCTGGCTTTCGCGGCTCGTTTCTGCTGCGCAAGGGCGTGCTCAGCCAACGGGACGGCGCTTGGCTCTTGCGCGTCGAACGCGCGTCCTACGACGTGCTGCTCGATCGGCTGCCGTGGAGTGCGAGCTTGGTGAAGCTGCCGTGGATGGAGGCCCCGCTCGTGGCGGAGTGGGCGAGACCGTCAGAAGACCCGAGCGAACCCCAAGTCTTCACTCCTTGACGGTCTGATCTATTCTACGCTTCTCTCCAGACGTAATCGCCCAGAACTGGGGCCAGATATCTTCGGGTGCCAACATGCCCTGCTCGACCAGCGCCTGTAAGCCCGTCAAGAGTTCGAAGTCGGATTGACGGAGGTCGCTGGTGTCCACGCCCAGGCCAGTACCTACGGCCTCGGCGATGTATTCCAGGACGGTCACCTGCCTGTCCGTGCGTCGTTGTGCGGTCGCGGCGCGTGCCGAGGCTTCTTCCTCGGCCCGCATCGCGGCGGCCCTTTCGGCGGCGCGTTGCTCTGCAGCGCGTCGCCGCGCCTCCTCCCTGAAATACTCCTCCTGCGCCCGCACGACCGCGGGATTGACCGGGTGCCCGTGCGCACGGGGCAAAGGGCGTTGCGCGCGGGGATGCGGCACGCGAGCCGGATACCGTGGGGGGCGCTGGGAAGGAGGAATGCGGATGGAACCCAATCCGCCCTTTTTCATCTGCACGACGGATACGGCGTCAACGCTCGCTCTCTGCGCTGAGCGGGTGTCCGTACTCGACTCGCTCCCAGGCATGGGCCCGCCGGCCGCACGCGCTCCCATGACGTCAGCCTCGCGCTCGAGCCTCGCGTCGTCATTGACGGCCTTGCCCTGGGCGTACGCGGTCGGCTGCACGCGTCCCTGCTTTTGCTGCGCCACATGCCAGGCTTCGTGCGGCAGGTGCTGATCTTGACCTGGCGCGAGATAAATCTCGTCGCCTTCGGTGAAGGCCAGCGCGCCCACCGCAGCGGGCCGCGCGGAGCCGCGGTGCACGCGCACATCGCCCATTTCGACGCCTGACAACGCTTCCACGCCGGCACGCAGCTTAGCCGGTAGGCCTGCATGGCCCGCGAGCTCTCGATCTACGAAAGCTACGCCGGAAGCCGGGGGCGCGAGTCCCACGCCCCGAGCACTTGAGGCAGACGTGCACCGGGTTGCGCAGACGTTCTGACGCGTTTTGTTGTCGTGGCCGCGGGATCTCGACATGGCGCTCGCAGACTAACCCAGTTTGCCTTCCTTTGCGAGCTCGCGCCGAATGCCCTGTTGCACGTCTTCCAAGGTGATCGTGTTGCTGGCTCGGTCGAGTGCCTGCAGGGACGCGTAACGGATCACGCTCATGATGGCGCCTCCGGACAACTCATGCTCGCGCGCGATGGCAGGAAGGTCGAGCTCGGGCGCCCACCTGGCTTTGGAAGAGAGGCCCTCCGTCCACAACCGCAGGCGCTCCTCGGGTCGCGGGGTAGGAAAATAGATGATGGATTCGAAGCGGCGCGAAAAGGCTGTGTCGAGGTTGTCTCTTTGGTTCGAAGCGAGGATCGCGACGCCGTCGAAGGTCTCGATGCGCTGCAGCAGAAACGCTACTTCTTGGTTGGCGTAGCGATCGTGGGAGTCGCGTGTTTCGCTGCGCTTTCCGAACAGCGCGTCGGCTTCGTCGAAGAACAAGATCCAACCTCTGTACTGGGCCCGATCGAACACCTTGGCCAGATTCTTCTCGGTTTCGCCGATGTATTTGGAGACCACCAAAGAAAGGTCCACTTTGTAGACGTCACGGCCCGTGGACTTGCCGAGTAAGCACGCGGTCATGGTCTTGCCGGTACCGGGCGGACCGTAGAACAAGCTGCGATAACCCGGCCGCGCTTTGCGGCCCATGCCCCACTCGTGCAGCAAGGTATCGCCATGCCGGATCCAGGCGGCGATCTCATCCACCTGGCGGCGCGTGCCGGGGTGCAGCACCAAATCGTCCCAGCCGAGCGCCGTGTCCACGAAGCGCGCCGGGAAGTCTGCGCCAAAGGCAGCGCGGTGGGCGCGCCCCGTCGTGAACCGTTGCCATGCTTCCTCGGAGAGATCGAGCCTTGCGTTGAGCCGCGACGCTCCATCACCGGGCGAACGTAGGCGCAAAATGTCGTGCTTCAGCAGCGGATGATCGTCTTCGAACAGCGCTTGGACCGCAAAACGCCCTTCCAGCTCATCCCCTGCGACCAAGAAGGCGAGCGTGGCTAGAGTGGGCATAAAGCCGCCCTCGTGCTCGGACCGCGCGCCGCCGAACTCGGTGAAAGGGCGGTCGAAGGTGGTATTGCGCGTAAAGAACACATCGAGGAGTTGCGGCTTCAGGTGCTGCACCAGACTCAGCACCAGCGCGACGCGCTCCGTGAACTCGAGCCGATAGTCGCGCAGAAAGCGCGCGTAGGGCGAGGTCGCCGCGCTCAGGTCGGGCGGCGTCAGCTCCAACACGCTCTGTCGGGAGCATGCGCTCTCAAAATAAAGCTTGAATCGCGTGTCGATCAGCTCCGTCAACCACGCGATCTCGAGCGCGAGGTCGCGCGCATTCTGAGCGAGCCCGTCGGCGCGCTCGGTTTGGTTCGCTGCCGCGGGATCCATCTCTCTCACGCTGACCTCGTGCGCGAGTCTAGCAGTCACGCCCGGCCCGGCGCTGCCAAACTGCCGTGGCAGAGCCGTTCGCCTCGAACCAGCGAATACTGGTGGGATAGCTCCCGTCGAGCGGCTCTCGGTGCCACCTGTAACGGCGCCGAGCACCAAATGGGCGGGACTGGGATCCGTCCTCCGCGCGGCTATTCGTGTTCGAACCGCCTCGTCGGCCGCTGCAATGTTCGCGACCGCCGGACTCGAATCAGATCGACTGCCGATACCCGAAGAACTCGTGATCTTCGTTGTAGCCTCCGTAGCCGCCGCCGACCTCGGAGAAATGAGCGACGAACTCGATGCCGGCGATCCACTTCACTTGCTTGAAGCCGAGCTGGACCTCGTTGCGCAGGCGAAGCGGCGCCCCGTGGCCATAGGAGAGCGGCTCGCCGTTCATCTCGTACGCGAGCATCGTGAGCTGATAATGCATCTGCTCGATGGGATGCGCGTCGTAGTAGCGGCCGCCGTCGGCGCCATCGCCAAGCGAGTAGAACACGACCCATTTCGCGTCGGGCTTCGGCTTGACCAGATCGAGGATGGTCTGCATCGAGACGCCGCCCCACTTTGCGACGCCGGACCAGCCCTGGATGCAGAAGTGCTGCGTGATCTGCTCGTGGCGCGGCAAGGCCCGTAACTGATCGAGGCTCAGCGCAACTGGAGCCTCGACGAGGCCGTGGATTCGCAGCCTGTAATCGACGAAGTGGTCGTCCAAGAGCGCGCGGTACTCCGGCGTCTCAGGGTACTTGCCGTTGTGCCAGAAATACGGCGAAATGTCCTCCTCCGTGTAGGTCCCAGGCTGCGCGTCGAGGTGCTCGAAGAGTCGCTGCGCCGGGCCGATCAGCGCATACCCCAAGCGCTGCACCAGCCGCGGATGCCGCAGCGTGAACGGCGTGGCCGCCACCCACGCGATCGCGAGGACCGCTATCGAGGCGGCGAAGATGCCGAAGCCGACCCAATCGTTGCTGTCGCTGCCTGTGTAGATGTGATTCAGGTTCCGCAGCATGCCGGTCGCGAAGACCAGGGTGATGTGAACGAAGATGAAGATGAGGAACCAGCACAGGACGAGAAAGTGTAAGGAGCGCGCGGTCTGGATGCTGAGCCTCTTGCTGATGCCGTGGAAGCGGGTCGAGAGCGCGGGCGACATGCCGAGCCCAGTCACCAGCGCGAGCGGCGCGGCGATGAAGACCGTGATGAAGTAGGCCATGAGCTGGAGGCCGTTGTATGCGACCCAGCTATCGTCCGCCGGCCAGCTCAGGGAGAGGTACTGGAGCAGGACCGACGCGGCGTCGGGGAACACCTGCCAGCTCGTCGGGACGATGCGGCGCCATTCGCCGGTCGCGAAGAGCAATCCATAGAAGACGAGTCCGTTCGCGAGCCACAGCGCGTCGATGCCGAGGTGCCACCAGCGGGCCAGCCCGATCGAGTGGCGGATGCCCGGTAGCCCGAGATGCTTGGGCAGCGTGAGGGAGTCCTGCTTGGCGGTCCAGAGCGGAGTGGACGGCACCTCCTTCTGCATCCGGAGCCATTCCTTCCCCGGCGTCGAGTGGCGTGTCCAGTACAGCCGGGGATGATCGGCGAGGATCTGCAGACCCGCGCGGATGATGAAGACGAGGAAGAACAAGTTCAGAAAGTGCTGGGCACGCAGCCAAGCCGGCATCGGCGTGGCAAACGTGGTCGCGAAGCCGGTCCCAGGATGCCGGCGGACGAACTCTTCGATCGCAGGGCGCCCGCGCAGGTACTGCGCCGCGGCGACTCCGAGCAGGAGCAGCCCCCAACCGAGGGGAAGCAGCCAGGCCAGGTTGAACCATCGGTTCGCGCCGACTCGTAGGCGGGGCGCGATGCCGAAGGCGGCCGGGATGGAGCCGGCCCAGGTCTTCGGATCGACGATGTCCTCGCCCTTCGTGAGCTGCTCTCGCAGTTCGCTCATCACCGCCGGTGAGACCCGGTCAGATCCAGAGGGCGACGGCGCGATGATCGGCTTCGGTTGATCTGCCATTCACGGGCTCCTGACGTCGGCGACCGTGGAGGCGCCGAACGTTCGAAGGGGCGCGAGGAGCTCGTCCCGCGTTCGCGTCGAGTGGCCGACGGACACCTCGCCAGCTCTTCGCCCCGCGCATCGACCTTCTACTCCGCCGCGCTCATGAACCCTTCCATCCGAGCGTGAGCAGGAACGCGCTCTCCTCGATCGCTTCCACGTCATGACGCAGGCCGCTCTCGAGGACGAGCAACCGCCCGGACGGCAGATCCACCGTCTTGTCGGGCAAGTGCAGCCGAACGTGCCCGGAGAGCGCGTGCACCGACGCGGTCTCGTCGGCGCGGTGCTCCGCGAGCCGTGCGCCGGCCTTCATCACGATGAGGACGATGCGCAGGTCGGGCTCGCGCACCAGCGTCCGCGCCGTGTGGCCTTCCCGCAGATAGGGCTCAGCTCGCCGCATTTCACGATCGGCTGCTGCCAGGTCGAGCACGGCTCCGGCCCCGGGATCTGTTGGTTTGCTCAT
>CAZYWR010000094.1:0-1544 GCA_964651185.1 uncultured Polyangiales bacterium | reverse complement strand
ACCACTGGAGCGCTCGAGAGCTGCTGGGCCGCCAGCGCGCTCTCGCGCGCCTCGTGGTTCTCGGCGGCGATCAGGTTGGCGCGCGCGCCGAGCAGCGCGGCGAACGCCTCGCCGAGCTCGTTGCTCTCGATCTCCACGAGGGCGTCCCGGCGCCGCACGACGTCGCCCACGGAGACCAGCATGCGCGTCACGCGGCCCGCGATGCGCGCGCCCACCTCCGCCACTTGATCAGCGTCGAAGTTGACGGACCCCACCAAGCGTAAGGTCGGCGCGAGCGTCTGTTCGCGCGCGGGCTCGAGCGCGAGGCGCGCGCGCGCGGCCAGCTGCGGCGAGAGCTCGACCTTGCGCGAGTCGATTGCAGCCACCTTGGCGTTGGCGATCGCGCCGGTCGCGCCGTGGTGCGGGCCGCTCCACGCATCGAGGCTGAGCCCGCAGATCAAGCCGGCCACCACGCCGCCGGCCACGCGCAGGGATTGACTGCGTATCGTCGTCATGGGGCTCGCGTGCTCCCGGATGCGCTTCGGCGCAGTTTCTCCCACCCGCCGGTGGCGCGTTCGAGCGCGATGCGGCAGAGCCAGGCTTCGCGCAGCGCCTCCACCCGGCGCTTGCGCAGCTGATACGCCCCGCTGCGCGCGCTGAGCAGGCGAAAGTAGTCGACCGCGCCCGAGTCGAGCAGCGTCTGCACCATCGCCAGCGTGCGCTCGGCCGCGGGCAGCGCACGCTCGTCGAGCGCCGCGAGCTCGGCCAGCGCCGCTTCGAGCCGGTGAAAGGCCGTGGCCACTTCGCGCGCGACCGAGTGCGCCGCCAGCTCGCCCTCGAGCGCTGCCGCGCGCGCCTCTTGCCGCGCGACGGCGCGCTCGCCCTGCGCGCGTTGCACGACCGGAAGCTCGAAGCCGACCGCCGTTCCGACCGTGTTATTCCGCTGGTGATTGCCCTGGGTCTCGGTCTCGAAGGCGACCGTCATGGGCGCGGTCGCCTCCGCGCGCAGTCGCGCGTCGGCCGCGCGCAAGCGCTTGTGCGCACTTTCGTAGGCCGCGATCTCCTGACGCCGGCCGAGCGCATGCGCGATGGCCTCCTCGAGCGAGAGCTCCGCCGGCAAGTGTGGTGGCGCGAGGGCGGTGGTGGCGATCGGGGTGTTCGGTAGTAAGTCGAGTACTTGTCGGAATTGGCCTTCGCTCTCGAGGCGAGCGCGTCGTGCGCGCTCGAGGTCGGCCTGGGCCTCGGCGTACTGACTCTCGGCGAGCGTCACGTCGAGCGCGGTGGCCGCGCTGACGCGCAGGCGCGCCTGCACACGCTCGAACAACTCGTGTGCGGTGGTCGCGCTCTCCTCGGCGACGCGCTGCGCGGCGTCCGCGAGCACCACCTGCACGTAAGCTTCGCGCGCGTCGGCCCGCACGTCGTTGCGCGCGGCCGCGAGGCGCGCTTCGGCCTCCTGGAGCGCGAAGCGCGCTTCGCTCCGCCAGGCGCGGCGCCTACCCGCGATGTCGAAGGGCAGGCCTAAGAAGAACGCGTACGTGGCAGCCGGATCGTCGGGTTTGCCGATC
>CAZYWR010000093.1:0-2963 GCA_964651185.1 uncultured Polyangiales bacterium | reverse complement strand
TGCGGATCGGCCCGCGACACACGATCAGCACGCTCATATCGTCGCAGGCGAACGAGCGCGCCCCGGCCGAGCTCGACGAGCCGAGCCGGCGATCCCGGTGGATCAGCGGGTTGTTCGTATAGGGATCGTACGGCTTGTGCTCGCGCATCAGAAGAACTCCCGCTGCACGCCCTGCATGGGGCCCGGCTGGTACTTACGGAGGAGAGACTGCAGGCTGTTGCCCAAGGTCGCGCGCAAGTCCGTCGGCATCACGATCTCCGAGATCGAGCCGAGCGAGAGCGCCTCGCGCGGGTTCATCAGCTCGCGCTCGTAGCGCTGGTTGAACTTGACCTCTTCGGCCTTGAGCCACTCCGCGGCCTCTTTTTCGCCGAGCTCCTTGGCGCGCCGCTTGGCCTCCGCACGTACGGCGCGGAGCTCGTCTTTGTACACGTACTCCTTGCCGGCCGGGCCCATCACCGCCACGCGCGTGGTCGGCAGCGCGAGCACCAAATCCGCGCCCGTCGCGTAGGAGTTGAACGCGGCGTAGGCGCCGCCGAACGCGTTGCGGATGATCAGCAAGATACGCGGCGTGCGCACGTCGATGATCGCGTCGAGCATGGCGCGGCCCGCTTGCACGATGCCGCGGCTCTCCTGGTCGCGCCCCGGCAAGAAGCCGGTCGTGTCTTCGAGGAAGATCAGCGGGATGTTGTACAGGCTGCAGAAGCGCACGAAGCGGGCGATCTTGTACGCGGCGTCCACGTCGATCTGCCCGCTCGCCACCGCCGAGTTGTTGGCGACGAAGCCGACCACGTGCCCGCCCAACCGCCCGAAAGCGGTGATCGCGTTCTTGGCGCGCTCCGGCTGCAGCTCGAAGTAATCGCCGTGATCGCAGAGCTGCTGGACGATGATCGAGGCATCGAGCGGCGTGTTGAAGCCGGTCGGCGAGTTGAACGCCTTGCGCAGGAGCGTGTCGATCTCGGTGGTGCGGCGCTCGAGCGGATCGGTGCTGAGCTCGTACGCGGGCGCCTCCCGCGCGCTGTTGGGGACGTATGAGAGGAGGCGCTGCACCGTACGCAGCGCGCCCACCTCGTCGGGCACCGTGAGATCCGCCACGCCGCTCGCACCGTGCACGCGCGGGCCGCCGAGCTCGTCCGGTGTCACGTCTTCGCCGAGCACGCTCTTCACGACCCCGGCGCCGGTCAGGCCGAAGAACGTGTCGTTCGGCTGGATGACGAAGCTGCCCTGGCGCGGCAGATACGAGCCGCCGCCCGCGTTGTAGCCGAACATGCACATGATGCTCGGCACCACGCCGCTGATCTTGCGCAGCGCCGTGAATGCCTCGGAGTACCCGTCGAGGCCGCCCACGCCGGCCGGCACGTAGGCGCCGGCGCTGTCGTTCATGCCGACCACCGGGATCCCGCGCTCGGCGGCGAAGCGCATCAGGTTCGCGAGCTTGCGGCCGTTGGTGGCGTCCATGGAGCCTGCGCGCACCGTGAAGTCGTGCCCGTACAGCGCGACGTCGCGGCCCTGGATCTTCAGCACCGCCGTGACGATCGACGCACCGTCGAGGTTCTTGCCCCAGTTCTGGTAAAGGACCGTGGGGCGCGTGCCTGGGTCCTGGAGCACGTCGATGCGCTCCCAGACCGTCATGCGGTTCTTGGCGTGCTGGCGCAGAATCTGGACGGCGCCTGCCGCCGTGCGCGGGCGCGCGCGCAGGTCTTCGCCTTGCGCGAGCGCCTCGTCGTAAGGTCCGGGCGCGGTGAACGGCCCGGCGGGCGTGGCTTGGGGAGCGGTGGTTTCGGGCTTCAGCGGGTCATCGAGCGAGGGGATCGGCGTGACGACGGCTTCGGTGGACATGAGCAGCTGCCCCTTGACCTTGGGAGACGTGCGCATCCGCCTCCCACCCCGACCGGGTGGAAGGTGAAGCGACGCGGGGGCGTGTAGTCCGGAAAGCGGCGGCTGACCAGCGAAACGACGCTGGGCCTTGGCGCTGCGGCGCTGCTAGAAGCCGTTGATCTGCTCGCAGGTCACCTCGACCCGGAAGCTCGCGCCCTTCTGGACCGCCTCGCAGGCGCCACCCGTAAGCGTGATCGTCTGCATGTCCGGGCCGAGCGTCCAGCCGTCGCCTGCGTTGTTGTAACCGCGGGCTTTGCCGGCGACGCTCACGAGCACGTACGACGGGTCGTCGATCTTCTTCGCCAGTTTGTAAGAGCAGGAGAGCGCGCGGCTCGCGAGATCCTCGAACGTCTTCACCAGGTCGTCGCCGCTCTCGACCGAATGGTGCTGCGTATCCCCGGTGCCGCCGGCGACAGCCATCTGATCGAGCACGGAAGCGAACTCCGTCATCGCAGTCTGGAAGCCGACCACGAACGTCTTCACGCCTTGATCGTTCAGGCTCTTGATGGCGTTGATGGTATCCTGCTCGGCCACGCGATCCGCCGTCAGCGGACCGGTCAGGTCGCCCGAACAGTTGGGATCGCCATCGGTCACGAGCATGACGTACCGAGGCGGCACCACCGAAAGGTCGGCGCCGACGCCGCCGACGATGGTGTTCGCCACGGCGTTCAAGGTCGCGGCCGTGGGCGTGTAGCCGCCCGGCGTCATCCCGGTTAGCACCTTGGAGATCGCATCCGCGTGGTGCGCGCCGACATCCACGATCACGCCGCCCGGCGTGCAGTTGAGCCTGGCGTCGGTGGTACCCACGGGGCGGCCACCGCGGCCGCCAAACTGGCCGCCTCCGCCGGTGGCCTGCGGCCCGGGAAAGGTCACGAGTCCGAAGTCGATGTCGCCATCGAACTTCTTGGTGACCTCTTCCACCGCGGCGACCGAGCCGCCCCAGCGGTCGGTCATGCGTTCGTTGCCGTCGGGTGCCATGCTCGCGGAGCGATCGAGCACGATCAGCATGTCCGGGATGGTCAGGCTCGAGTGGACGTCGTACTCGGCGCAGCCGTTGTCGTCGTTTGCGCTCGCGCCGCTGCCGCCTG
>CAZYWR010000092.1:0-3892 GCA_964651185.1 uncultured Polyangiales bacterium | reverse complement strand
TTCGCGGCGATCGCGCGCGTCGCGGGCTGAAACGACAGGCCCGACAACGCTTGCGCGAATTGCGCGATCATAGGCTCCATGCGCGCTGAGTGGAAGGCGTGGCTCACCGCCAGACGGCGCGTCTTGCGCCCCGCGGCGGCGAAGCGCTCGGCCAGCGCAAGCGCCTCGGGCTCATCGCCCGCGATCACCACCGCGCGGGGCCCGTTGATCGCGGCGAGGTTCACGCGATCGGCGAGCGCCGCGCGGGGAGCGCGCAATTCGTCGTCGGAGGCTTCGCGCGCGAACATCGCGCCGCCGGCCGGCAGCGCCTGCATGAGACGCGCGCGCGCGGCGACCAGCGCGCACGCATCGCGCAGCGTGAGCACGCCGGCGACATGCGCGGCCACGATCTCACCGACCGAGTGGCCGAGCAGAAAGTCGACTTCGACCCCCCACGCCTCGAGCGCGCGGAACAGGGCGACCTCCAGCGCGAACAGCGCCGGCTGCGCGTACGCCGTGAGCGCGAGCAGCTTCGCTCGCTCGCTCCCGTCCGGCGCGAACATCACCTCTTGGAGCGGCTCCTCGAGCGCGCCTTCGAACGCAGCGAACACCGCGTCGAGCGCGGCGCGAAACGCCGGCAGCTGCGCGTAGAGCTGCTTGCCGGCCTCGGGCCGCTGGCTGCCCTGCCCGGTGAACAGCACGGCCAGGCGCACGTCTTCGCGCGCCTGGCCGCGCGCGACGGATGCGCCCAGCCGGCCTTCGCCCAGCGCTTCGAGCTCCTGGAGGAGGGCCTCGCGCTGCGCCGCGACGAACACCGCGCGCGCCGGGAACGACGCGCGCGTCGCCACCAGCGAATACGCGACATCGGCGGGCGCGAGCTCCGGGCGCTCGAGCAGATGCGCGCGGAGCCGCCGCGCTTGCGCGTACAGCGCGGCCTCGCTCTTGGCGGAGATCACGAACGGCAGCGCGCCGCTCTCGCGCGCGAGCAGCCCCGGGCGCGTACGCTGCGCGGGCCGCGACACGCCCGCCGCCGCAGGCGCTTCTTCGATGATGGCGTGCGCGTTCGTGCCGCTTATCCCAAACGACGAGACCCCGGCGCGCCGCGGCCGCGCGCCCCGGGCCCAGGGCACCGCGTCACGCAGGAGCTCGACCGTGCCCGCCGACCAATCGACGTGACGCGTCGGCACCTCGGCGTGCAGGCTCTTCGGCAGTCGTTCGTGCTGCAACGACAGCACGAGCTTGATCACGCCTCCCACGCCGGCGGCGCACATGGTGTGGCCGAGGTTCGACTTCAGCGAGCCGAGCCACAGCGGGCGGTCTGCCGGGCGCTCCGCGCCGTAGGTGGCGATGATCGATTGGGCTTCGATCGGATCGCCCAGGGTCGTGCCGGTGCCGTGCGCTTCGACGGCATCGACGTCGCTCGCCGCGAGCTCTGCGTTGGCGAGCGCCTGACGGATCACCTGCTCCTGGGCCGGACCGTTGGGTGCCGTCAGACCCTGACTCTTCCCATCCTGATTGATCGCAGAGCCCCGGAGCAGCGCGAGGACGGGGTGGCCGTTGCGCTGCGCATCGGACAAGCGCTCGAGCAACAACACGCCCACGCCCTCGCCAAAGGCCGTGCCGTCCGCGCTGTCCGCGAACGACTTGCAACGCCCGTCGCCCGCCAAGCCGCGCTGCCGGCTGAACTCCACGAACGTGGCGGGGGTGGCCATGATGGTCGCGCCGCCGCTGAGCGCGAGATCGCACTCCCCCTGACGCAGCGACTGACACGCGAGGTGCAGCGCGACGAGCGAAGACGAGCAAGCGGTGTCGACGGTGACCGCCGGTCCCTGGAGCCCGAGGCTGTAGGCGATGCGTCCGGACGCCACGCTGCCCGCGCTGCCGTTGGCCAAGTAAGCCTCGAGCTCGGGGGGAAGATCGAGCGTGTGATACTGATTTTGCGCGAGACCGATGAACACGCCGGTCGCACTCCCGTGGAGCGTACTCGCGTCGATGCCGGCGCGCTCGAACGCCTCCCAAGCGGTCTCGAGCAGCAGGCGCTGCTGCGGATCGGTGGCGAGCGCCTCGCGCGGGCTGATGCTGAAAAAGCCGGCGTCGAACTCGGAGACCGCAGCGAGGAACGAGCCATGGCGCACCGTGCTCTTGCCCTGCGCCTCGGGGTTCGGATCGTACAGCGCCTCCGCGTCCCACCCGCGCTCGCGCGGGAATTCGCAGACCGTCTCGGCGCCGCGTTCGAGCAGCTGCCACAGGGCCTCGGGCGAATCCGCGCCTCCCGGATAGCGGCAGCTCATCGCCACGATCGCGATCGGCTCGCTGCGCTCGCCGCGCGCCCGGGTGCGGTTCGCGGCGCGCGCCGGCGCCTGTTCGCCCGTCAGCTGTGCGTCGAGGTAGCGCGCCAGCGCGCTCGGGGTCGGATGATCGAAGAGTAAGGTCGACGGCAGACGCAGCCCGGTGAGCGCGGCCAGGCGGTTGCGCAGCTCGACCGCCATGAGCGAGTCCAGACCGAGCTCGCGCAGCGGCCGTTCGCCTTCGATGTCGGCTGCCGGGATCGCCATCACCGACGTCACGCCGGCCGCGATCGCCGCGAGCAGCGCGCGCGTGCGCTCTTCGGCGCGCAGCGTCGCGAGCTGCGCCTGGAACGAGGTCGAAGACGCGGCCTCGGCCGCGCGGCGCAGCCGGCGGGGCATCCGACCGAAGAGGCCGCGCAACATCGCGAGCGGCGCATCGCCGGCGCTCGCCCGAGCGTCGAAGCGCGCGGGCACGCAGTGTGATGCGTCGTCGGCGAGCGCGGCGTCCAGCAGCGAGAGCCCCTCATCGGCGGCCATCGCCGCGAGCTTCATGCGGTTGCGCGGGCGCGCCGAGAGGGCGTCGCCTTGGTCGCCCTCCTCCCGCGCCCAGAGGCCCCAGGCGAGCGCCGTCGCGGGCAGACCGCGAGCCCTTCGATGCTGCGCCAGAGCGTCCAGAAAGGTGTTGGCGGCGGCGTAGCCGCTCTGCCCCGGCCCCCCCAACACGCCCGCCACAGAGGAGAACAGCACGAACGCCGCGAGCGGCTGTTCGGCGGTCAGCTCGTGTAGATGCCAGGCGCCGTCGAGCTTCGGCGCAAACAACCGATCGAAGCGCTCCGCGCTCTGCGCCGACAGGATGCCGTCGTCGAACACGCCGGCCGTGTGGACCACGGCCGTGAGCGGGTGCGCGGCGGGTATGGATGCCAGCACCTCGGCCAGCTGTTCGCGCCGCGCCACGTCGCAGGCGGCGAGCGAAACCGTGGCCCCCGCGGCCTCGAGCTCCAGGCGCAGCGCGGGCGTCGGTTCGCGCCGCGAGCACAACAGGAGCCGGCGCACGCCGTGTCGTCGCACCAAGTGGCGCGCGACGAGGCCGGCGAGCATCCCGGAGCCGCCCGTGATCAGTACGGTGCCCGTGCCGAACGGCTGCGCTGGCCTTTCGACGGCCGCGGAGCTCGGGCGGCGCGCGAGCCGCGGCGCGAGCAAGGTTCCGCTGCGCATGGCGAGCTGCGGCTCGCGCGAGCTCAGCGCCGTGGCGAACAAGTCTGCACGCGCTTCGCCGTCGAGCGCAGCGTCGAGATCGAGGAGCCGGAGCTCTGTGTCGGGGTGCTCTGATTGCGCCGAGCGCACGAGGCCCCAGAGCGGCGCCTGCGCGATCCCGTCTACGCGGTCGGCCGCATCCGCCGTGACCGCGCCGCAAGTCGCGATCACGAGCGGTCGCGACGCGAGGCGCGGATCGGCGAGCCATGCCTGGAGGAGCTCGAGCACGCGTCCCGTCTCCGCATGCGCCGCCGCGATCGTCGCCTCCGACTGCGCGACGCGCGCGCACAGCACGATCACGTCAGGCAGCTGATCTCCCGCGTCGAGCGCGGCGCGCAGCGCACGCAGATCGTCGTAGCAGCGCGACGGCT
>CAZYWR010000091.1:0-4850 GCA_964651185.1 uncultured Polyangiales bacterium | reverse complement strand
ACGGGACAGCGTGAGCGCCGCACCGAAGCTCTCGGTTCCCCATCGAAAGGCCGAACGCCATAATGAAGGTTCTGCATTTCGGAGAACCTGCACGAGCCGATGAAGTGTCGTGATGATCGCTCGACCGTTTGAGTCGCGCCTCGTCGCCTGTGGCGCTAAGTGCCGACGGGTCCGTGGCATCTTCGACAGCCGATCTCGAGCGACGCCTTCAGCGCTCGCGGAAACTGCTCAGCACGCAGGCGCTTCCAAAGGGTGCGAGTGGTCTGCTGGATTTCCGACTCTCCTGATCCGCTGGCGCCGACTCGGGGAAATACGGGGCAAGGCGTTCCGTGTAGGGCCGGCCGCTTTCCGTCAGTGGCAACTCTCGATCGGCAAGTCAGTCTCCCCGTTCGGATCCGCCGGGTTCACCTGGAAAGCGTCGTCCGGGTTGAGTGGCTGGCCGTTCGGGTCGCAGGCGACCAGGTGGGCGTCGAGGATGGCTTGGACTGCCTGCGCGCTGCCGCAGTTGCCGAGCGCAGTCTCGAGGGCTTGCCAGGTGGTCTGCATGTTTGGATCGTCAGGGTCGAGCGGCACGATGCGGACGCTGCTTTGCTGTCCGTTGAAGTCGGCAAACGGCAAGTTCGTGTCGCTCGCGAAGGTGCCGAGCGCGTTGTCGCACAAGGAACCATCGGGCTGGGCCGGCGGGTACGCGAAGCAGAGCTCGCCGTGAGGTGGATCGACCTGCGCCGCGTCGGCGTCCGAGGGCGGCACCGAGTCGCACGGCGGGTCGAGTTGTTGCCCGCTCGGCGAAGCGCCGGGCGGAGACGCCTCGCCTAGACAATCCGAGAGGCTCAGCGACTGCGCCGCAAAGAGATCGCCGCCGGGCCAATGCGAGAGCGCCGGGTTATTGCCGATGTTGCCTGCGTTGTCGGCGAACGTCTCGCCGATGCGCAGGCGCTGATCCTCGTTCCACGGCGGATAGGCGTGCGCGACGTTGAAGAGGTTCTGCTTCAGAGGCGTGATCTTGAAGCCCACCTTGCCGATGATCGGGAGCTTGAACGAGAACGAGACCGTCACCTGAAACGACATGGAGAGGTCGAGCTCGGTGTGCGGCGTCACGCTGAGATCGGTGATGGCATAGTAGGGGATCTCTGACATGCCGCCGCCCACCACGTTGAGCTGCTCGCGAATCGCATGGACGATCGCCGCGGTCGCGGCGAGATCGCCGGTGGCCGCGACGGCGAGCTCGAACGGGACGCCCTGCGTCTTCGCTCCGAGCGTCGCGCTGAGCGCCGCGTCCACGGTGAGTCCGGTGCGAACTTCGAGCGACTTGTCGTTGTCTTGCTGGAGCCGCATGAAGAGCGGCTGCGGGTAACGAATGCCGAGCGGCGTGCCGTCGGAGAAGAAGACGTCGCCCAAGTCGTTCTGAGACAAGGGCCCGTCGTAGAAGAAGCCGTATTGGCCGCCCGTATTGCCCCCCGAGCGCGGCGGCGCGTATCCGGCATACGCCGTGTCGAGCAAGCGATTCACGAGCTGATGGCCGTTATTTTGGCAGTCTAGGATCGAGCCCGCCTGCGAGCAGATCGCGGTGTGCATGCCGAACGAGAACGCCAGGTCCACCGTGAGCGGACCCAACGTGAAGATGGGGATCTGCAGCGGCTTCTTTTCGTCGGTGGACACCAGGCCGATCGAACCCAGATCGCTCGACTGCGCGACCTGTGCGGCGCTGAACGCGTCTGCGTGCGTGGCCGTCACCATGTCGAGGTTCTTGTCCTCTACGTGGTTCACGATGGCGCTGTCGGTGGTGATGAAGTCGACCGAGGTGCGCACCTCCGGCAACCGGATCGGCGTGATCGGCGTAAAGCGCGCGCCGACGGCCATCGGGATCGAGAACGCCTGCGCGCCGTCGTTCGACGAGTCGGCGAACATGATCGGCGCGCGCAGCGCCACCGTGGGTTCGATCTTGAAGATGTCGATGTGCTTGCCGAGCACTTTGAAGCTCGCGAGGCTCTTTTGGCCCATGAAGCGCGAGGCTCCGCCGCCCTGCAGGTACGCGTCGCGCGCCGAGCAATACAAGCGCGCGCCGCGCAGCCGGACTTCGTCCATCGCCGATGGTGCGGGTGTGCGCGCCATCCAGCGCGAGCGCTCCGGCGGGTACGTCACGTCCACTTTGGACGAGGTCGGAACGCCCACCTTTCCCAGGTTCAGCTCGGTCTTGCCGAGATCGATCAGCGGGTTCTGGCCGACCGTCGCGAGCGCGTTGTCGAGGCGCGCGCTCAGCGCGGGCGGCGTGAAGTTGGGATCGGCGACGCTGTCTCGCCAACTGCTCAGGCTCGACCCGGGCGCCACGTTGAACGCGGCGCCCGTCTGCGAAGCGCCGTCGATCACGGAATCGATGAGCGTGTCGATCGCGGGTTCGGTCGACTGATTCGCGCCCTGAGGCGGCAGTTGATCCGCGGAGACGTCGGCGAGGTACGCGGGCTCGCGCGGACGCGGCGCGTCTGCGTCGGAACTCGGGCCCGCCGAACAGCTGGCGACCCACAGGAGAGGCGCGCACGATGGGAGAATCCATGCGGTGCAGGGCCTTTTTCTGCGCGTGCGCGCGCGGCGAACGCGTCCTCGGAATGAGTGCATAGGGGAGCCTCCGGTGATCGCGCCCATGCGGCGCGCAGACTCCCGCTACGCAACCCGCGTGCCTCGCTGTAAGGCGTCGATCGCGCCCGCAAACGCCGTGGTTTCGGCGCGCGCGTGCAACATGCGACCTGCCACCTGCAACACCTGCCACGTGCAACATATCAGCGCATGGCGCGCGCGGGCTGCTCCTGCGACGAGGCCGCGCGCGCCACGCGGCGCTCGTGTCCGAGCCCGCGCGCAAGTCTCGAGCGCTCCGCTGCGCGCGTGCGCGCGTCTCGATATCGCGCGGCTGATGCCGCGGCCGCTCCGCACCCGCAGCACACGTTCGCGTTCACGCGCGCGTGTTCGCGTCGCCACGGCCGTGACATGTGCTCGCTGATAGTGAAGGCGGTTTCATTAGGACTTTTGTGGCGTTGCCGCGGTGTTAGGGAAGCGCGGAAAGCTTGCCCGTGATCTACGTGATGAGTACATGGCGGCAGGGAGGCACGGACGGATGGTACGGAGCAGCTACGACGTGGTGGTGGTTGGCGCCGGGCCGGTCGGCGCTGTCGCGGCGGTCGCCGCGGCGCGCTCGGGCGCTAGTGTGCTGCTGCTCGAGGCCAACCCTGATGCTGCCCGGCGCTTCGCTGGCGAGTGGATCCACCCGGCCGGCGTCGCGGTGCTCGATCGCTTGCGCATCGGCCGTCTCGAAGGTGCGGACGCGCGTACGGGTTATGGCTTCGTGGTGTTTCCCGATGACGGGAGTGAGCCGATCGAGCTTCCGTATCCGGCCGGCCAAGTCGCGCTCGCCTGCGAGCACGTGCGCATCGTCCAGAGTATTCGTGAAAAGGTCGAGTCGCTGTACGAGGTCGATTACCTCGAGCACGCGCGGGTGTCGTCAATTCGCGACCGTGAGGTCACGTTTCGCGCCCGCGACCGCGAGCACACGGTCCGCGCCGGGCGCGTGATCGGCTGCGACGGGCGCTCCTCGATCGCGCGCAAAGCGCTGCGCCTGAGCGCGCACGGGCAAGCGATCTCGTACATGGCATCGGTCGAGCTGCGCGGCGTCGAGCTGCCCGTCGAAGGCTACGGCCACGTCGTCTTGGGCGGGCCCGGGCCGGTGCTGCTCTATCGCATCGGACCGGATTTGATCCGCGGCTGCTTCGACGTTCCGCTCTCGTACGACGCCAACCGGCGCAACCCGGCTTTCCTTTGGGACGGCTATGCAGCGGTCTTGCCCGAGCGCCTGCGGCTCTCGTTCCGCAGCGCGCTCGAGCGCGGGCCCGTGAACTGGGCGGTCAATCGCTTTGCACCGCGCGCCGTGTATGGAGCGGGCTCGGTGGTGCTCGCGGGCGATGCCGTGGGCCATTTCCACCCGCTCACCGCGGCCGGCATGACGCTCGGTTTTCTCGACGCCGAGCTCGCCGGCGGCGGCACGCCGCTCGCCGAATACCAGCGCCGCCGCGAGCGCGAGAGCTACGTCCCCGAGCTCCTGTCCAACGCGCTCTACCAGGTGTTCACGCGCGACGATCCGAGCGCCGCGCAGATCCGCGGCGCGGTCTGGCGCGTGTGGAAGAAGAGCCGCTTCGAGCGCGAGCGCACGATGCGCATCCTGATGGGCGCCGAGCGGCGCCGCGCGGCGTTTGGCATGGCGTTCACGCGCGTGGCGCTCAGCGCGTTCGGCAACAGCGTGCGCGAGCTGCGCCAGTCGCGGCGCTTTCGCGAGTTCGGCTTGACGCTGGCGTCGTATCGCGAATGGGCGCAGTGGCCGGCCGCGAGCCTTGCGCCCTCGCGCGGGCGCAAGGTCTACCGCATGAAGAGCACGTCGGAGCGCCCGCTGCCTCTGCCCGTGCCGGGCTTGCGTCCGCCCGTGCGGCGCGATCAGAACGCGCGTGTCGACGCGCCCGCGAGTGTCCCAGAGCCGCAACCGAGTGAAGGCGCGAGCGTGCAAGAGGCGTTGTCGTCCGCGGGCGACGCGCTGCTCACCGAGCTCAAGCGCCTGCACGAGCGCATCGGGCGCGATCCCGACTGGGCGCTCATGCGCCGCGCCACGCGCATCGTGGGCGCCATCGACGCCGCCGATCTCGGCACCAGCATGAGCGCGCGCATGCGGCTCGCGAAGCGGCCCATGGCGCGCGTCGGCATCGCCCGTTTGGTGAGCGCCTACACGGCCGAGCCGCATCTCATCCGGGCCAGCGACTTCGCCACCTTCATGCTCAGCATCCTCACGCCGGACGAAGGCGAGGCGATCGATCGCC
>CAZYWR010000090.1:0-4228 GCA_964651185.1 uncultured Polyangiales bacterium | reverse complement strand
GAGATCACGTCGCTGCGCCTGCGCCGCGCCTGAGGACTCGCCTCGCCCCGAGGGCACGCTCCTTGACCTCGTTGACGACGAGAGCGACGACCTGGACGACGCCGAACGCGCGGCACTCAACGCAGCGATCTCGAAGGCGTGGGCTTCGGTTCAATCGGGTCAGGGGCGGCGAGGCAGCGAGGTCTTGTGGGCCTCAGCAAACGACGCATTGCCACCTGATCGTTGCGCCCCAGGCCGACGCCGCCTTACTTGCGCTCTTCGACGGGGGTGTAGTCGGTCTCGGTGGGCCCCGTGTAGATCTGGCGCGGGCGGCCGATCTTGGTGGTCGGGTCCTCGAGCATCTCCTTCCAGTGCGCGAGCCAGCCGGGCAGGCGGCCGAGCCCGAACTTGACCGTGAACATGTTCGTCGGGAAGCCGAGCGCGCGATAGATGAGACCCGAGTAGAAGTCGACGTTCGGGTAGAGCTTGCGCTCTTTGAAGTAGTCGTCGGTGAGCGCGGCCTCCTCGAGCTTCAACGCGATGTCGAGCAGCGGGTCCTTCACGCCCGTCTTGTTCAGCACCTTGTCGGCTGCGGCTTTGATGATCTTCGCGCGCGGGTCGAAGTTGCGGTACACGCGGTGGCCGAAGCCCATGAGCTTGAAGTTCGAGTTCTTGTCCTTGGCCCGGGCGATCGCCTTCTTGACGTCGCCGCCGTCGGCCTGGATGGTCTCGAGCATCTCGAGCACTTCTTGGTTGGCGCCGCCGTGGAGCGGTCCCCACAGCGCGAGCACCCCGGCTGCGACGGCGGCGAACAGGTTCGCCTTGGACGATCCGACCAAACGCACGGTCGACGTCGAACAGTTCTGCTCGTGATCGGCGTGCAGGATGAGCAGCTGGTTCAGCACGCGCTCGATATCCGGATCGACCTCGTATTCCTCGGCCGGCACGCTGAACATCATATGTAGAAAGTTGCCAACGTACTTGAGCGAGTTCTTCGGATAGACGAACGGCTGGCCGATCGATTTCTTGTAGGCGTAGGCCGCGATCGTGCGCGTCTTCGAGATCAGCCGCGCGATCGTCAGATCGATGATGTCGCGGTTGTTCACGTCGAGCGCGTCAGGGTAGTAGCTCGACAGCGAGCAGATCATCGCGCTCAGCACGGCCATCGGATGCGCCGTCGACGGATAGCCGTCGAAGAAGTGCTTCATGTCCTCGTGGATCATCGAGTGGCGCGTGAGCAGGTTCGAGAAGTTGTGCAGCTCCTCGCTGTTCGGCAGGTGCCCGTAGATGAGCAAGTACGCAGTCTCCACGAACGAGCTCTTCTCCGCGAGCTGCTCGATCGGGATGCCCCGGTAGCGCAGAATACCCTTGTCCCCGTCGATGAACGTGATGGCGCTCTTGGTCGCTGCCGTATTGACGAATGCTGGGTCGAGGGTGACCAGCCCGGTCTTGTCACGCAGCTTGCCGATGTCGATTCCGCATTCTCCCTCGCTGCCGACAACGACGTCCGCCGCGTAGCTGACGTCCCCGACCCTGATCTCCGCTTTCATTCGACTCCTCCATCGTCTCGCTGTGTCGGCGCGCCCTCTCCGAACGCTCGGGCCCGCCAGGCGCTTCCCTGCTCGGGGCCTGCATCCGGCGCAATGCAGCCTCCGCGCGCACGAGGCGGGCAGGGTCGATCATGATTACACCAGGCGCGGTTTTGTAGCTAGCCTCCGACCTCGAAAAGCATGCCACTGCGCTTGCATCGGGGCGCACCTCCTCAGGTCCATGCCTTGGTGCCCTGTTTCGACCGGATTTCTCCCGGCCCGACCCCGTCGCACGCCGGTGACGCGCGCGACGGTCGCGCGCGGCGGGCCAGGCGATGGTACGTCGCGCACGCGCGCCCATGCGCTTCGATCGAACGCACACATCGCTCACGCGCGACGAGGCCGGCAGTTTGCGGGCGCTCGCGGCGGGCGCCGACGAGGCGTGTTCGCTCGCATCGCGCGCGCTCTACGGCAGCGCTACGAGGTGCTGATCGCAGCGCATGGGGAGGAACCCGCAAGCCCATCGCCGTGGGGGCCAAGCCGGACGCGATCCTCGTCGCGCGCGATGACAGCGAAGGTCACCAGTTCGTCGAATGGTTGTTGCTCGAACGCCGGGCACGTCCGCCAAGCAGGCCTGCAGCCTGTAGCTAGCCTGATGCCTCGAAGCCCGAAACTGGTGGCCCGAAGCCTGCTAAGACTCCCGCGATGACCGTCCCTCACGCACCCCTTCAGAGCGGCACGCCCGCGCGTGCAGGGCCGGTACGCCGCTTCGAACGCGCGCTCGGCGCGCGCATCACGATGCACCCGAACCGGCTCTCGGCGCTCAAGCTGATGCTGGCGATTCCGCTCTCGGTGGTGCTGTTCCGTGCTGGGCTCGGCGGTCGCGGGCGCACCGCCATCATCGCTTTGTTGTTCGCCGCGTACGCCACGCTCGACTACGTCGACGGAGTGGTCGCGCGCGAGCGCAAGCTGCACACGGTGTTCGGCCGCGTGTTCGACCGCGTGGCTGAGATCCCGCTGCTTTTCGCGCTCGCCTGGATCACCATCCTGGTGCTGCCGGCGCCGCCGCTGCTGCTCAAGCTCGGGCTCGACGTCTTTCTGCTGCTCTTGCACGCGCGCGGCGTGGCCGGCATCCTCCACAACCGTTTGCGCACGACCACGAGCTATCTCAGCTTGGTGTCTTTGCTCTTGCTCAGCCAGGGCTGGGCTCCGAGCGTGGTCACGCCCGAGTTCGTCACCGTGTTGCTCTGGATCAACGCGGGCATCTCGCTCACGCTGGTGCTGCGCCGTCTGCAGATTTTGAGCCGCAGCCGCATCGCCGACGCGCTCTCGATCTCGAACGGAGCGTGCGGCGTGATGGCGATGATCTTCGCCGACCGCGGCCAGCTCGAAGTCAGTCTGCTGATGCTGACCTTGGGGGCCGCGCTCGACGGCATGGATGGCGCAGCCGCGCGCCGCTGGGGCGGGAGCAAGCTCGGTGTGTACATGGACGACATGGCGGACGGCCTGAGCTACGGCTTGGCCCCGGGCTTCGCCATTTACGCCACCAACCGCAGCCTCGACGGAGCGCTCGTGGGGGCGCTCTTCGCCTGCTTCGTGATCACGCGCCTCGTGTTCTTCACGCTCAACAAGAGCGGGAGCGACCCTGGCTATTTCCGCGGCGTGCCGAGCCCGGCGGGCGGCCTGGTCGCGATGTCGTCGGTCGCCATGTTCCACGGGCGTCCGCTGTTGGTCGGCTTCTTGGTGGGCATGGCGTGCGCGCTGATGGTCGCATTCGACGTCCAGCACCGCCATTTGGGCCACGCGCTCGCGTCGCGCCGCGTACGCGCGTACGCCATTGCGTTCGTGGGCGTGCTGGTGCTGTCGGCCGCGCTCGGCGGCTTTCGCGCGGGCGTGGGCCTCGTCCTGACCACGTTGCTGATCTACGGCTTCGTGCCGAGCTTCGCCGCGTTCGGCCGCGTGCTCGCGGAGCGCCGTAAGACCCGACGCGCCTGAAGACCGAGCCGCGCTGGCCACCTCGGCGCAGGTGATCGGGCGAACCAGCCCGCCTCAGGAGCGCGCTTCGGGTTCTGCTTCTCGATCACCCCCACGCCAGCCCGTGTGACCAGCGCGGGCTTGGGGGGAGAGTACCAGAACCGCGTGCGCTGGGAGCGTGCGGGCTCAATCGGACGAAAGGCGCCACAGGCCCCGCCGATAGAGGTCGTAGCGATGGAGCGCGACGGCGACCAGCGCGTGGGAGATCTCGCCGGTGTAGAGCTTGTCCATCACTTCGTCGACGGGGAGCGTCACCACTTCGATGTCTTCGCCTGGGTCGAGCGTGAGCGCGCCGGTCGGCTCGCACTCCTCGATCGCGAACATGTAGCAGCGGTTGTTGAAGATCGCGGGGTTCGGCTCGCAGTAGCCGAGATCCACGACGCGCTTGCCCGCGTAGCCGGTCTCTTCGCGCAGCTCGCGCACCGCCGTGACTTTCGGATCTTCGTCGGGCTCGCACATGCCGCCTGCGACCTCGAGCGTGAACGCGCGTGTGCCGAAGCGGAACTGGCGGATCATCAGCATGCGGCCGGCCGTATCGAGCGCGACCACGTTCACCCAGGTGGGCGAGGCAATGGTGCTGAAGACATGCTCCTCGCCCGTGCGCGGCGAGCGCCAGCGCTCGGCGAACAGACGGAAGATGCGCGTCTCTTTGACCAAGTCTTGGGCGAGCAATGTCCAGGGTCTGA
>CAZYWR010000089.1:0-6323 GCA_964651185.1 uncultured Polyangiales bacterium | reverse complement strand
GCTCTCGACGCGCTGGAGCGTGCCCTTCACCGTCAGCGATCGGACGCCGATCTTCTTCATGCACTGCGGCAGCGCCGAGCGGGCGTTCGCGCTCACCCAGCGCCTGCGCGCGCGCGGCATCTACGTCTGCGCCAGCGCGTTTCCGGCCGTCTCGGAGCGCGACGCCGGCATCCGCTTCACGGTCTCCCTCCACAACACGGAAGAGGACATCGCCGCCCTGATGCGCGCCTTCGTCGAGGAGCTCCCGCTCGCCGCCTGAGTTTTGTGTTAACCCTCGCGCATGGACCCTGCGCACCGTGGCTCCATCGCCGTGCTCCTCCTGCGCCTCGTCAGCGGCGCCGCCTTCCTCTTTCACGGCTGGGGCAAGATTCATGATCCCTTTCATTGGCTCGACAAGGCCGCGCGACCGCCGCCCGGCTGGCTCCAGACGCTCGCGGCGCTCGCCGAGTTCGGCGGCGGCATCGGGCTCATTCTCGGGCTGCTGACGCCGCTCTGCTGCGCGGGCCTGATCTGCACGATGGCCTACGCGATCTACACGCACGTATCGCGCGGCGATCCGTTCGTCGGCAAGGGCGGCTCTTACGAGATCGCGCTCGTGTACCTGGCGATCGCGATCACCCTCGTGCTGCTCGGTCCCGGCCGCTACTCGCTCGACCAGAAACTGCTCGGCCGGCGCCGCCGCAGCGACTATTAGCGCATGGGCAGCCCTCCCCCGAAGCCCTACGTGCCGCCCGAAGCGGAGCTTCCGGAGCTCAGCCTGCGCGCGCTCGCGCTCGGCACGGTGCTAGGGATGATCTTCGGCGCGTCGTCGCTCTACCTCGTGCTCAAGGTAGGGCTGACAGTGAGCGCGTCGATCCCGGTGGCCGTGATCTCCATCACGCTGTTCCGCCTGGCGCACAAGCTGGGCGTGCGCGACGCCAGCATCCTCGAGAACAACATCGTCCAGACGGCGGGCAGCGCCGGGGAGTCGATCGCGTTCGGGGCGGGCGTGACGATGCCGGCGATCATGATCCTCGGCTTCGAGCTGGAGCTGACGCGGGTGCTCTTGGTCGCGGTGCTCGGCGGGCTGCTCGGGATCCTGCTGATGATCCCGCTACGGCGCGCGCTGATCGTCGCCCAGCACGAGGAGCTCAAGTATCCGGAAGGCACCGCCTGCGCCGAGGTGCTCAAGGCCGCCGCATCGCCCGAGTCGCGCGCCGCCGCGGGGCTCGGCGATGGCGCGACCCACGAGTCGGGCGCGCGTAGTGAGCCGGCAGGCGCCGACGCACGCACCATCTTCGGTGGCTTTGCGCGCGGGCTCGCGTACAAGTCGGCCATGAGCGCCGGGCGGCTCTGGAAGGAGGCGCCCGAGAAGGTGTTCGGGCCGCCGCTCGAGGCGGGCTCGATCGCGGCCGAGATCTCGCCCGAATTGCTCGGGGTCGGTTACATCATCGGCCCGCGCATCGCCTCGGTCATGTGCGCCGGCGGCGTGCTCGCCTACCTGGTGTTGATCCCGCTGATCAAGTTCTTCGGGCAGGCGCTGCCCGGGCCGCTCGCGCCCGGCACGATCCCGATCGCGGACATGGGGCCCGGACAGATCCGTCAGGCCTACGTGCTCTACATCGGCGCGGGCGCCGTGACCGCCGGCGGCTTGGTCAGCTTGGTGCGCTCGCTCCCGACGATCTGGCAGGGGTTGCGTGAGGGCCTGCGCGGGACGGTGTTCGCGCGCGATGCGGACGCGCGCGACGTGACGAAGCGAGCCGCGCTCCCGCGCACCGAGCGCGATTTGCCCCCCCAAATCGTCGGCCTCGGCATCACAGCGCTGCTCATCGCGATCGCCGTCGCGCCCAAGCTGCACATGAACCTGCTCGGCGCGCTCATGATCGCGCTGTTCGGCTTTCTATTCGTCACCGTCTCAGCGCGCCTGACCGGCGAGATCGGCTCCTCCTCGAACCCGATCTCCGGCATGACCATCGCCACCTTACTGTTCACCTGTCTGATCTTCCTCGCGCTCGGCTGGACGGGTCCGCGCTACTACGTCACTGCGCTCTCGGTGGGCGCGGTCGTGTGCATCGCCGCGTCGAACGGCGGCACCACCGCGCAAGACCTGAAGACGGGCTACCTGGTCGGCGCGACGCCGCGCCATCAACAACTCGCGATCCTGGCGGGTGCGCTGGCATCGGCGATCATGCTCGGCCCGATCTTACTCAAGCTCAACCAGACGGCGACCGTGTACGTGCCCGTCCAGCAGTTGACGCAGCACGACTTGCGCGCACCCGACAGCGCAGACTTGGAAGAGCGCGCAAGCTTGAGCGGACCGCAGGCTGCCGGCGACACACGGAGCTACCGCGTCTGGCACAAGCGCGACGGCGCGGATGCGCCCGCGGGCAGCTACCTGGTCGACCCCGAGGGCAGGCGCGCCGTGTGGCTGGTCGATCCAGGCATCAACGGCGCCTTCGACACGCGCCCCGACGGGAGCAAGGTCAAGAAGTTCGATGCGCCGAAGGCGACCCTGATGTCGTACATCATTCAGGGCATCCTCGACCGCAAGCTGCCCTGGGGCCTCGTGCTGTTCGGGGCTCTCTTGGCGCTCGTGCTCGAGCTGAGCCACATCCCATCGCTCGCGTTCGCCGTCGGCGTGTACTTGCCGATCTCCTCGTCGACGCCGATTCTGGCAGGCGGGCTCGTGCGCTATTGGGTGGATCGCCGGCGCGCGCGCGCCCCGAGCGCCCGCAAGCAGACTGCCGAGGAGCTCGCGGCCGAGAGCGATCGCAGCCCCGGCGTGCTGATGGCGTCCGGCTACATCGCCGGCGGCGCGATCGCCGGCATCGTCATCGCGTTCGTGGCAGGCGTGTTCGACCAGCTCGACGCCGCGCTGCTAGGCTGGGCGAGCGCGCATAATCCGCTCTACGCAGGCGCCTACGCAGATCTGCTCGCGCTCATTCCATTCCTGACTCTGTGCCTGTCGTTGTACCGCGCCGGCATCCGCGCGCGGGCGTGACGCCCGGGGCACCGCGCGCCACGGTAAGGCATAGCCCACGTCGTCAGCGTTCCCACCGCGCCGCGCGAGCCGTGACGCGCTGACCGGCGCGCGCTAGGGCTAAGCATGGCCCACGTCGTCAGCGTTCCCACCGCACCGTTTCGATCGCGCGATGGCGCGCTCGAAGTGCACCAGATCCCCGCGGCCCAGGACAACTTGGTCTGGCTGCTCGTGTGTCTACGTACCGGCGCTGCGGCGATCGTCGACGGCCCCGATGCCGGCGCCGTGCTCTCCTACACAGAAGCGCGCGGCATCGCGATCACGCACATCCTCAATACGCATACGCATCACGACCACATAGGCGTCAACCACGACCTCGCGCAGCGAGGCTTGCTCGATCGGCTTCAGGTCTTCGGCCCGGCGAAGGTCGCGCGCGACGTGCCCGGCCTGACGCAACCCGTCGACGAGGGCGATCGCGTCGAGCTCGGCGCGAGCCAAGCGCGCGTGATGCGCACCGAAGGCCACATCGAGGGCCACATCTGCTTCGTGTTCGGCGACCTCCTGTTTTGCGGCGACACACTCTTCACGGGCGGCTGCGGCCGCGTATTCACGGGCGATTTTCGCGCCATGCACGACGGCCTCACGCGGCTCGCCGCGCTCCCGGGCGAGACGCGCGTCCTCTGCGCGCACGAATACACCGAAGACAACCTCTGCTTCGCGCTCAGCGTCGAGCCCGAAAACAGCGCGCTCCGGCGCCGCTATGAAGACGTGCGCGCCCTGCGCGCGCGCGGCGCGAGCGCGGTGCCCTCGACGATCGCCGAGGAGCGCGCCACCAATCCCATGCTGCGGAGCGACTCCCCCGAGCTCATCACGCACGTGCGCGCGCAAGCGCCCGAAGCCGAGCTGTCGACCCCGCTCGGCGTGTTCACGGCGACGCGCAAGCTCAAGGACTCCGGCGCGTACCGCCGCGCCCGCCACTGAAAGCTTCGACGGCGAGCACGCCTCTCCACCGAGCAGGCGATCTCCGCTCAGCGCAGGCCCGCGAGCCAAGCCGTCAGGGCAACCACAGGGGCCGCCGTGGGACGGCCGTGCTGCCAGTCGAGCCCTTCGGTGCCGCTGCCGCCGAGGTCGATGTGCGTGTACGGGAGCGGTTGCTGCGAGTCGTTGCCGTGGCGGGCCAGACCGGACGCGACGTTCAAGAACGCAGTCGGATACTGATGCCCGCGCGGCGTGGCCGTCGAAGGCTGGGTGTTGGCGGACAGCACGTCTTCCGCGGGGCTGCGCGCCTGAATGAAGTCGTAATCCTCGCGGCGCAAGCGCGAGAGCTCGAAGGGATCGCCCCAGGCCTCGCCGATCTCGGCCAAACGCTGCGCCACCCCGCGCCGCCGCGCGGGGCCGTTCTCGATGGCGATCGAGTACGGACCGACCGCGCGCGTGGCGTGGCCCGTCAACGTGGCGAGTGAGAGAAGATACGGGTCGGCAGCGTCGAGCCCCTCTTTGCGCAGATGCGAGAGCAGATCGGCGAGCACCAGCCGCCCTTCGGCGTCCGTGTTCCCGATGCGCACGCGTACGCCGGCATGGCTGGTGACGATCTCATCGCTGACGTACGAGTCGGGCCCGATGCTGTTGCGCAGCACGCCCAGCTCACCGACGACGCGCAGGTGCGGAGGCGCGAGCTCGTTCAGGCTGCGCATGATGCCCGCGACCGCGGCGGCGCCGCCCTTGTCGCGGCTCATGCCGGCCATGTGACCGCCCACCTTCAAATCGGCGCCGCCCGTGTCGTAGGTCAAGCCCTTGCCGGCGAGCAACACGGTGCGCTCGATCGGACCTTCGCCTTCGTATTGCAGCGAAATCACGCGCGGCCGGTGGCGCTCCACCGCGAGCGAGGCGCGCGCCACCGCCATCAGCAACGGATACTGATAGCTGAGCGTGTCGAGGTCTTCGATGACGAACACGCTGACGCGCGTGTCGGCGAAGGCATCGACGCACGTGGCCGCAAATGCCTCCGGGCGCATGCGCTCGGGCTCGGTGCCTGCCAAATCGCGCGCGAGCCGGCGCCCGCGCTCGAGCGCGCCCACTACGCGCACGATGTCCTGCGCGCGCGGCGCCGCGAGCCCCAGGCATTGCAGCGCCCCAAAGCGATCCGGGTGCGCTTCGCGCGCCTCGAGCGGCACCCAAAGACCGGCTAGCGCACCGAGCAGCGCCACCTGCTCGGCGTGCTCGAAGCGCCCCGCACCCGCCACCCGCAGCAAGGGCCGCTGCGCCCCCGCGTCGCGCGCCCGCTGGACGCCGGCCCGCGCGGCGTCACCGATGCGCCGCACATCGTCGTAATCGCGATCGAGCGGACCGGTGGGCGCCAGCACCAGGCGTCCGCCCGCAACTTCCGCTGCGGGTATGAGCAGCACGTCGCGCCCGACGCGCGCATCGAGCGCGCTCGCCCGCGCAAACACTTGGTCGAGCACGCCATGGCCGGTGGCGAGGGTCGCGCTCACCAGCACCAGCGCGTCAAAGCGCGGGTCGTCGAGCGGAGAGGTATCGAGGGAAACGGCGATGAGCTCGGGTAGAGGCATCGATTTATGTTCCCGACGATGGAGCGCAGAGCCCCCGCCGTCAACAGAGTACAATCGCCTCCCGTGACACTTACGATCTGCTCCCGACGCGTGCTGTTACGCGACCATGACAGACTCGTGATCCAGCCAGCCCTGGTCCAGATCCGCGGCAGCTCGCTCGAACGGGTCGATCCCCTGCCGGATGCGCCCGACGCGCCGAGCGCCGCAGCGGACGAACGAATCGACCTGGGCGACCGGCTGCTTACGCCGGCCTTCGTCAACGCGCACACGCACTTGGCGATCGCCTTCTTGCGCGGGGTCGAGTCTTCGCGCGCGCGCCGAAACCTGGTCGAGGAGCTCTACTTCGCGTACGAGTCCCGCCTCACCAGCGCAGACATCCGCGCCTTTGCCCGCATGGGCGCCTACGAGTCGCTGCTCGCCGGCGTCGGCTTCGTATGGGACCACTATTACGGCGGCGAGGCAGTCGCCCAGGCGCTGCTGGATACGGGTCTCGCGGGCGCGGTCGCGCCCACGCTCCAGGACCTCGCCGGGCCTGATCGCGAGGGCAGCGAGCATGCGCTGGCGGCCACCTTGGAAATCGCCGCGAGCGATCGTTACCGTCAGGCCGGCGTGCTCGCCGCGCTCGGACCGCACGCCACCGACACCGTCAGCCCCGCGCTGCTCCGCCACATCGGCGAGCTCGCCGAACGCCATCAACTGCCCGTCCACTTGCACCTCGCGCAGAGTTACGACGAGCTGGCGCGCGTGGAGTCACGCGAAGGCCGCTCGCCGCTCGCGCTCTTGGATCGCGAAGG
>CAZYWR010000088.1:0-10472 GCA_964651185.1 uncultured Polyangiales bacterium | reverse complement strand
CTCCTGCTCGCCGATGCCGAACCAGAGCACCAGCAGGGGGGCCACCGCGAGAAACGGCACCGTCCGCAGCATTTGCAGCACGGGGTCGAGCAGGCGATCGGCGAGCCGCGTCAGGCCGGTGAGCACACCCAGGAGCAGGCCGGTGCTGACGCCCAGCGCGAGCCCGCTGAGCGCGCGCTTGAGAGACGCGCCGAGGTTCGTCGCCAACACGCCCGAGCGCAGCAGATCGATCGCGGTGCGGAGCACCTTGTGAGGCGGCGCGAGCATCTGCTCTTCGATCCAACCGAGCGCCGAGGCGAGCGCCCAGAAGCCGAGCAAAAGCAGCGGGCCGAGCAAGCGCAAGGCGTCGCCGAACAGGCCCGCGCGCCCGCGGCGCACGCGCGTGCTCGGCGCCACCAGCCCCTGCAGCTGCCCCGCGGCCGCCGGTTCACGATCGCGCGCACCGCCCTCCGTGGCGCGCATCAGCTGGGCCGCCTGCGGGCTCATGGCGCCCACCCCGGGCGCTGCGCGTGGACCTCTGCCGGCTGACGCGCGGCGACGCTCCCTTCGACTACCCACTCGTCGATGGAGAACGGCGCCTTGGCGGTGCCGAACTCGAGCAGGAACTCGAGCGTGGAGCGCACCGAAGCCTTGCCCTCGGGATCGATCGGCTGGTCGCCGAAGCGCAGCGGCATGCTCTCGCGCACGGCGTCGAGCGGCATGCCATGCACCTCGGACACGAAGCGCAGGTAAGCTTCGCCGTCCTTGCGGATCTCGTCGATGCCGGCGCGCGCCGCCTCCCACCAAGCCGTTGGCAAGGTCGGGTGCGCGCGCAGGAAGCGCGAGGTCACGACGGTCACGCTGGTCCCCTGCAGCTTGGGATGATCCTTGCTGGCGCGCTCGAGCACGGGAAAGCTGTTTTTGCGCAGCCAGGTCGCGGCCGTGTTGGCGGGCACGCCCACCGCGTCGAGGTCGCCGCGCGTGAGCGCCGCGAAGCTCTCGGGGATGGGGATGTTGATCAGCTGCACGCGCTCGAGGAGGCCGGCGTCCTTGAGCACGCCGCGCCCGTACTTGTCGAAGTTGGAGCCGAACTGCAGGCCCACGCGCTTGCCGGCGAGCTCCGCCACGCGCGTGGGCCCGCCTTTGCGCGCGAGCAGCCAGGCGTCGCCGATCGGCTTGTCGATCACGATGGCGCGCGTGTCGACCCCGCCCGCCTTTCCACTCACCGCCGGCGTGTCGCCGAAGATGCCGACCTCGATCGAGCCCGACTGCAGGGCTTGCACGATCGGCGGACCGTTGTGAAACGCCACGAAGCCGGCGAAGCGAAAGCCGTGGCGCGCCAGGATGGGCTGCGCCTTGCCGAGCTCGAGCGCGTAACCGAACGCTCCGGTCGCCTTCGGCTCCTTGCCGGCGGCGGCGCTCCAGGGACCGCCCACCCGCAAGGCCACGGGCGCGCTCGCCTGGGCGCTCGCCGCCGTTCTCTCGCCGGGAGTGCCGCGCGGCTCGCTGCAGGCGATCACGCCAAAACCGAGCACGAGCAGGGCGACCCTGGGGTGAAGGGGGGAATCCATAGCGCGCTGTCTATCATAAAAGACTCGCCTCTGCACCAAGCCGCTTCTCCGGGTGCCGCAGGCCGCAGCGACTCCGCCGTCAGGTGCGGCTCGGTGTCGGGGATGAGCTCGGGAGAGTCAGCCAAGGCACCAGCGCCGCGAAGTGCTCCTCAGCGAAGGCGCTCTGATACGTGGCGCGCTATGCGGCCCGACCGGGACGTCGTGCACGCGCCCGAGCTGCGCGCAAAAGCGCTCGCCGCCCCAGCTGCGCAGCTGGAACGCGCGCTCTCCTCGGCGCCACGGAAGTACACATGCGCGTGGTAGCTGGCGATCGCGCGCGAGTACGTCCCTTCCCGGATGCGGAATGCGTGCATTCGCTTCGGCGGGTCAGATCGGCGGGTCGGAACGCGTCTGGACAGATGCGCAGAACGACGTCTTTGGCATGATGAGCCTCGCAGTTCGACCTTAGGCTTAGGTAACCGTCTGACCTAGCTGTGCTTGCTCAAAATGCTTGTGCAGCATAGGTGCGCAGGTCGCCCCGACCACGTTTCTCCTGCGCCTTCCTCGAGTCACGTTCTATTTGGCACGGGCTCGGACAGGCCGTTGTGCATGTGGTGCAAGACTCGCAGCGCGAGCCTGAGCCGATCTGTCAGGTCCGTCTACGACTGCTGTCAACGTCATCGGCACCTGCCGGCAGAGGTTCAGCGCCAAGCGCTCGCGAGGCGAACGCGAGCGTCTTTGGCAGCGCCTCGACGACATAGGCTCAGGGCGGTTGGGGGTCGCGAGCGCAGAAGTGCCGGCGCGTCACGGTGGGCGCACAGGGCCAGCGGCCGGCGCAGACCGCAAGCCGCGCGCGCTGGCGCACAGCGCCTGCAAATGCACGGCTGTGATCGAATTCTCAGGCGGCGCTTTATGCGCGGAGTTTGCAGGCTATGACCCTCGCCGATCCGGTCCTCGAAGCGGCGGCGGAGGACGTCGGATCCACGGGCAGCAGGTCGCCACTCGGCCGCGTGCGGCGGTCGCGCGTGAAATTTCCATTAGGCCATTTCCAATAGTCATGTACCATGCACTGCATAGGCACATATGCAGTGCAGCTCGTTGTAACGGCAGCACGGCGCGACGCCCGCGCCCCCAGGGAGTTCGTAACGATGTTTCCGACGGCGTTCGATCGAGGCCGGTTCACGTTCCGGATCGAGCCACTGCAGGATGGCGGCCTGCGCCTCTGGCTCGAGGCTTTCACGCTTCCCGAAGACGGCGCCCCAAGCGAGGTGGACCCGACCACCTTGGACAAGGAGGAAGCCGACGAGCTGGCGAAGCTCATCGACGCGATAGGTGCGCTGCTCAACCGCGCTCGCGCCCGGTGTTCCCCTCCTCTACCGAGCGACCCGCCGCCACCGAAACCTCCACCCGGCCCGCAGAGCACCACTCCACGGTTTCAACGACCGCGCCGCAGACGCGGCGCGAATTAACAGGCTCCGTGGTTCCGCGCGTAACCCGTCGCTGGGTCGCGCGACCAACACACCAAAACGGCCTCGGTGACACGCGAATGACTAGCCCTCCGCACGCTCGGGCGACAACCACCCAGCCGAGAACCGCGCTCGGGCACGTGCAGATCGACCCGGACGTAATCCGCGCCTGCCAGCGCGCTCGCATCGCTGAGTGCCTCGAAGAGCACGCACACCGACGGTGGGGTCTCCTCGAGACCGTGACTTCCTACGACAACGAACGTGCGCTCGCAGAAGGCCGGCCCATCATCTCGATTCACATGATCGACCCGAGCAGCCCGGACACCGCCAGCAACAGGCTTTGCATCATCACGAGTCACGACCGCTGCTCGACTCGGGTGCTGTCGTTCGTGCGACGAAATGCCGACGTTGCCGCCACTGGATCGCCCGTCTCGGCTCATCCGTGAGCGGGGGCAGCGCGCTGTGCCGCTCCCCGCGCACACACGTTGAGCGCCAGCGGCCGGCAGCGCACATTTCGCCGATGTCCAAGCATCAGACTGATGGCGCGCGCCGATCTTGCGAGACACTTCGCCAACTGCTCCTCGCCGACGGACGACCAACCAACGCCTGAAGGACTGTCTCAGGTCACTGCCCATGAGGTGCAGCGCAGCGGGGCCAGTTCGATCGGACTGTCGCCCTAGAATACCGGTGGTTTTAGCCGAGATATGACCAGAAGGTGTGGATCGGCAGAGAGCTGGCTGAGCCTTCTGCGCGATCTGCGGACCGCGGCATGCAGGCGCCCGTGGTGGCCGTGGGCGACGGTGCGCTGGGCTTCTGGGGAACCTGTGCACGACCAACCCGATCGAGTCGGCGTTCGCGACCGTCCGCTTGCGCACACGCGTTACGAAGGGGCCCGGCTCGCGCGCCGCCGGGCTCGCTATGGTCTTCAAGCTGCTGCTCACCGCCGAGCAGTCATGGCGCAAGCGCAACGGCGCCGAGCTCGTTCCCCTCGTGCGCGCCGGCGTCTAATTCATCGATGGCATCCGTGCCGAGCGCAACTCCGGTGCCGGCGCTACGCAGCCCTCTGGGGCCAAGAATAAGACGAGGACGAAGCAGGGTCAGGACGGGAAGGTCGCCGCTTGATCAGATTTCTGATCCACAACACTTGACCATGTCTCCGTGCCACTTGACGAGGTCACTTCATAGCAACGGCATTGACGCGAAGTGCAGAGCGCGCTGCTGCGCTGCGAGCTCGTGCGGCGCGCATGGGAAGCTTTTCTTGCCAAAAACGTAGGAGATTGACACAACGCCGACGCATGAGGAGGAAAGGCGATGTTCCGAGTAGGAATCAATGGCTTCATTTGTGACAAAGAGACAATTGACAACGCACTCGAGATGGACGGCAAAGGCGACGAAATCGCGTTCACTTGGAGTGTGGTATCGAGTTCTTCCAACACAGGCGGACACTCGGTTGTGTTTGGCGACATCAACGGCCACCCCGAGCGTATTCAGGCAGGCAGCAGAAGCCCCAAAGGAGGCATCAAGACGAATGACTTTGCGCCGACGCGCATCGATGGCACCGTGCCAGGCCCACTCGGCTTTCCCCTTCCCAACGTGCTTCCCGCGTGGTCATCGGTTCCAGCTCCCCCCTTCCCCTTGATCCTCTGGGAAGGAGAGCTGTCTGCAGGAGAGACCATCGTCGTTCTACCGCTCATCTGGGAGATGGACGGAGACTTTTCGAATCCCGGTCCGGGGATCGAACTGGCAAACGCCGTGGCGACGATCGTCGCGACTGCCCTTGGGTTTGCCGAGATCGCTGCCATCGTCGGAAAGGCCGTCTCGGACTTGGCGTCGTCCATCGGCATCGCGGGCAATCGACCCATCGGCATGGACATCGCCCACCCCGATCCAACCAAGAATGACTGGCCGCGGCTCCAGCTGAGCAGCGCGAACATCAACCAGCTACTCAACCACGATGAAGGCTTCGGAAAGGGCGTCTTCCAAATGGTTCAAACTGATCCCCCTGCCATAGGCGCCGGAAGCTATCGATTCTTCTTGCACGTTTCCTCGATCTAATTCCGCGCTCCGACATAATCCAGATATCCGGGCTTAACCACCACGGGGTGCCGTCACGATTTTCTAGCTGCCCCCCGTCGCGAATAACCCCTCCTCTCCTAAAGACTGCGGTTGCGTTAAAGCTAAGCCGCATCAGGGCCGCGTGGGCACCCTTGAATCTTGGTGCCACGCCTACCGGCCCCTCGCCGGTCCAGGTCGCCCGCAGGTTCCACCACATCCATCAGAGGCGCCTTTGCACTTGCCAGCCCGGGAGCCCCTCAAATTTCGCCGTCACTCGCCAGAAGGTCCGGTACGTTCCCATGGCGTCAGTCCTTCCACGGGAGGCGGCGGGCCAATTCCGCGTGGATACGCGATCGTGTATTTCAGGATCACGTTCGTGCCCTGCAGCGCAGGAAGCCCTATGTGAAATCCGCACTCGAGATAGTTGGGACTGTTGGGGGGCCAAAGGTGATAGGAGTTTCTTATGGGCAAGGGGTCATGTATTTCCGCGTGGCCGCCGCCGTCCACGTGAACTGTTACTGACTGAAAGACTGCAGGAGTATCCATAGTCTTCCCTGCAAGCGCTACATGCTCTTCGCTAATTCCGAACAACCCACCTGCGAACGGTATGGTCGCTTTGCCCAACCAGTCATCATAGAGTGGCTTGAAGATGGCTCCGACGGCGCTCTCCTCCCCATTTGCATTTCGAAAGTAGATGCTGCAGTCCCCCGGCAATAGCTGGGTCGCCCTCTCTACGGCAAAGTTGCACACATCTGTCGAGCCCTCGAGGTTAATGACGTTTGGTTTCCAATCGCGAATTGTCATCTCAATCCGGAACTTCTTTTCGTCGGTCATGCCAACGAGCCATGCGGCGCACGTCTCAGAGAATTCGCCAAATCCCCTTCCTTGTACCGTGTAAATGACACCCGGCCGAATAGGGCGGGTTCCTGAGCGCTTGTCTATTTCCGGGGCAACTAGCCAATCGATCTGAAACATAGAAGCGACCTTTCCCTACGTAAACACGATCTCGGTGGAGAGCCCCCGTTCGAACAGCTAGTCAGGTTCGAGCCCTTTCGCGGGCGGCAGCTGTCGTAGCACGATAGAAGCCCCAGAGGCATCTCTTCGCACGAGGGCTTCCACTGTCCACGGCTCCCGAGTACTGCTTCAGGGCACGGCTCGGATCAAGCTTCAAAGCACGGTTCCGATCAAGCTAACTAAGGACACCAGCCCCATCTCCGGAGCCCGCAAGTGCTGAGCATGCTGATGGGTGCTCGGCGGAACGTCTCCGACAACATGCAGTGTTTGCGGCCGGCTTTTGGGTCGCGCACGAGCGCATTGGCAGCCCGCGTCAGACCCGACTTTGAAAGGAACTAAGCTCAGCTCAAGCTCAGGACAAGATAGACTGCACCGGCGCTCGCTGGTCGCTCACCGGAGCCGAAGCCGTGCTGCGCCTCAGGGCGCTGCGTGCCTCCAAAGACTTCGATGCCTGCTGACCGTTCCATCTCGAGCAAGACAGGCTCCGAAACCACGCGTCACGCTACCTGGACACAGAATCCCTGACCCGATACTGTCCCGCGAGCCTCGGATCAGGAGGGTCAGGTGACCGATCTCGCCCGCATTTCACCCGACGGATAAGAGCCGCACCGATTCAGACCTCGCAATCGCCACGACCGCTCCGAGGTGTGGAGGTCTTTTCCTGGCCGGAGCGCAGCTGATCGCGTCAGGCGCCGATTGTCGACCCCTCCAAGCTCGGTGTCCACAACCGCGTCAGCAGCGCACACTCCAGCTCGAGGTCTTTGGGATCCGCTGTCAGGCGAGACCAGCGTCCCCTTGCCATGTGCCGCGCGGAGGCCAGGAAAAGGCCCCATACCTCGGAGCGCACCGAGCCCATGCAGGCGAGATCAGCGAGCGACCAGGGAGCTCAGATGTAGATGACTTCGCGCGTGCAGTCGTCGGCGCAGCCGTCGAAGCGGTTGAGGTTGCCGTCGTCGCACTCCTCGCCCGGATCGAGGTGGCCGTCGCCGCAGGCAGGTCCGAGCTTGCAGTTGGATGCGCAGCCGCCGTAGCCGCCGGTGTTTCCGGCCGTGCCGCGATCGCAGGTCTCGCCGCGGCTTGTCTGCACGATGCCGTCGCCGCAGTACGGCGCCAGCACACAGCCTGGCGCGCAGCCGCCGTAGGGGCTGGCGTCCACGCCATCGTCACACTGCTCGTTCGTCTGCATGACTCCGTCGCCGCAGCGCGGCCCGAGCGTGCAGTCGGTCTGACAACCGCCGTACACGCCGCTCTGGTTGGCGCTGCCCTGATCGCAGGCCTCGCCAAAGAACGAGTCCACCTTGCCGTCTCCGCAGCGCGGGCCGATCTGGCAGTTCGGCGTGCACCCGTTGTAGCTGCCGTTGTTCTGCGCGTCGCCGAGGTCGCACTGCTCCGGGCTGTTGGCGTCGACGTGACCGTCGCCGCAGCGCGGCCCGCGCGACTTGCAGTCTGCGGCGCAGTGGCCGTAGCTGCCGTCGTTGAGCGACTTGCACGTGCCTCCGGGGCAATCGCCGGCCGCCGTGCAGGTCATGCCGTCGTTGCTGCCGCCCTGACATACGCTGCCGTCGTCGCAGCGCTCGTCGGCGGTACGGATCCCGTCGCCGCACACGGACGCGCAAGCCGTGCGCTTCGAGAGGAAGTTGCCGAGCTCGAGCCGATACGAGGACTGACAGGTGTGGCGCTCCGCCTGGTACACCACCACTTCGTAGACCTTGCCGACGACCAACCCCAGCGTCGACTGCAAGGTGCTCAACGTGACGGTCTTACTTTGCTTGCAATGCACGCCGCCCAGATCGATCACGAGCTGGTCGTTGATGAAGACGAACACGTCGTCGTCTCCGCGGAAGGTCAGCACCTCCGTTCCCTTGTAGGTGAACCAGAAGCGCACTTCGCTCGTGAACCCGAAATTGTGCGGCAGCCCCGCGCCCTCGCCGGTGTACGCCGCGCCGCAGCTCGTCCCGTTGGCGCAGTCGTTGAAGCTCGCTTCACGTTCTCCCGCGGGCACCGAGGTCGACTGCCAGCCCTGTCCGTCGAGCGGATAAAAGGTCTGATCGTCGAACACGTACTGCCCCGTGGCGCCGGGATCCGACACGCGCAGCGTGCTGATCACGGTCTTGCCCAAGGCGCTGTCGTGGTACCATTCGTTGAACGCCGTCGCGCCGTGCGTCGTGGCAGAGCTCTGGCCTTGCTTGGCGTACACCGGGCCGAGCGCCGCCCCCGGCGCGGGCGAGCTGTCGAGCACGCCGTCGTTGTTGGTGTCGACGCCGAGCGCGCTGCGCACGATGCCGGTCTCGCTGGCGGTCACGTTGTTGAAGTCGATGTGTCCGCCGGACACGTTGTACGACTTGAAGTCGCGCAACACGAGCGGCAGGTCCACGTTCACCGGCGGCACGTTGTCGACGCTCGAGCAGTGGAAGCCCGCTTCCACTGCGCAGGTCGCGCTGCAACCGTCGCCCGACGCGTTGTTGCCGTCGTCGCAAGCTTCGCTCGAGGCCACGATGCCATCGCCACAGGTGGCGACGCACTCACCGTTCATGCAGCTCGGCTCGCGCGTGCACAGCGGGGTGCAGCCGTCGCCGAGCTCGTCGTCGCCGTCGTCGCACTGCTCGAGCCCTTCGACCACGCCGTTGCCGCACACCGCGAGCTGACAGGCTTGCCCAGGAGTCGGGCAGAAGTAGCCGGGTTCGAGCTGGCAGGTCGCGCTGCAACCGGGTTGCGTCGAAGCGCCGTCGTCGCACTGCTCGGTGCCGCGAACGAGACCGTCGCCGCACACCGGCCCGCAGTCGCTGCCCGCCACGCACGTATAGCCAGCTTCCACCGTGCAGCTCGCGCTGCAACCGTCGCTGCTGCGCAGGTTGCCGTCGTCGCAGGCCTCGTCCGAGGTGAGCACGCCGTCGCCGCACGTCGTGGTCTTGTGGCAAGCGCCGCCCTGCACCGGACAGGCGTAATTGGGCTCCACGGCCGAGCAGTCCATGAGGCAGCCATCTCCGCTCATCGTGTTGCCGTCGTCGCAGCGCTCGTGACCGGCCACGGTGCCATCTCCGCACGAAGCCGCCGAGCAGGTGGTCCCGACACAGATCCAACCCGCCTCGAGCGTGCAGCTCGCGCTGCAGCCGTCACCCGGCAATGCATTGCCGTCATCGCACTGCTCGGCGCCCACCATCATGCCGTCGCCGCAGCGCGCCGCCGTACAAGCCTGACCAGGCACCGGACACGCCCAGCCAGACTCCACCTGACAGTTCTGACTGCAGCCGTCGCCCGCGCTCGTGTTGTGATCGTCGCAGGCTTCGCTCGCGACCGTCAGACCGTCGCCGCACACAGGCGCACAACCGCCCCCCATCGCCGCACAGCTGTAACCTGCTTCGACGTGGCACGCGCGATCACAACCGTCTCCGTCGCTCTGGTTCCCGTCGTCGCAGTCTTCGCCGCTGTCGGCGCTGCGCATGCCGTCGCCGCAAACGGCGGGCGCGCCGGCATCGCTGCGAACCCCGCTATCGCGCTTGCCGCCGTCGATCAGCTGCGGCCCGCTGTCGCTCGCGTCCGTAAGGATCTCGGAGGCATCGCTGCCGCCGTCCAGGGCCGGAACGTCGTCCGCCCCCATGTCGTGATCGTGTTCGGAGCCACACGCGACAAGTACGGCGGACAACAAGGGGAGGAGCCCAAAACGGGCAGGCTTGCGGGAAAGGATGGAGGGGGGCACGACTTTTTCTGTATACACAGTTTTGACGGAAAATTACATACGCTACTTTTGTCCAGCTCGCCGCGCGAACGGTTCTGTCCGCGTCAGGTCGCGCTGGGGTCGAGCACGCGCCCCAAGAACACGATCTGCCCCGTCGGCTGGTCGACGATCGCGTACAGGAACGGCCGCTCGAACTGCACTTGGCGCGGCGAGAGGACGGCGCTTTTTCGCGCGAAGGTCACGGCGCTCGCGGCCGCGGCCACCGTCCCCGCTTCGACCACGTCGATCACGGCTTGGTGCACCACGTACTGGATGAACACGTGACCGGCGGTCATTCCGGAGAAGTCGGCCAGGTCCAGGTCGAAGGCCGCACGCATGCCGAGCGCCTGCAGCGCAAGCTCGAGCGTGGCCGCCGTCTGTTTGTGAAACTTGGGCAAGGCGAGCTGGAGGTTCGTGGGCGCCAAGCGCGAGCGTAGGTCGGCGAACCAAGTTGCGCTCGCAGCCTGCTCCACAGCTTCGTACGCGCCCTCGTCGGGAAGCACCGCGATGAGCGCCAGGTCGAGGCCTGCATACGGGAGCGCGATGGCTTGATAGCCTTCGCCCTGCGCGTAAGACGCGAAGATCGACTCGATGAAGTTGTGCATGGTCGGCACGTCGACGCTCGTCCCGTCGAGGCGCGTGAACGGCGCGGGAGACGTGGAGGTCGGCTGGAAAGGGATCTGCCACGAGGCG
>CAZYWR010000087.1:0-4190 GCA_964651185.1 uncultured Polyangiales bacterium | reverse complement strand
GAGTAAGACTAGCCCCCGCGCGCGCCGCGCGACCAGGCGCGCGACCGCGCTGAACAGCTGGTCGAGCCGCCGCGCGAAGCCCGTGCTAGCGAGGCGGCGTTTGGGCAACGGCGCGAGCGCGAGCAGGAGCGGCAGCACGGTCACGGTCGTCACGAACGCCAGCAACACGCCGATCCCGACAGTCAGACCGAAGTAGCGGACGGATGGCGACGCGCTGGTCACGAACGCAGCGAACCCGATGCTGGTCGTGAGTGAGGTCAGAAAGCACGGCAAAGCCAGCTCGGAGAGCGCCTCCACGATGGCGTCGTGCTTCGATCGACCGAGGTCGATCTTACTCAGAAAGCGCGCGAGGACGAAGATCGGATCGACCACGCCGTACACCAGCAGCGTGGTGGGAATGATCGACCCCATCAGGTCGACGGGGCGGCCGAACATTGCGAAGATGCCCCCGGTCCAGATCGTGGCGACGCCGACCGAACTGAGGCCGAGCAGCACGCCATGCAAGGAGCGGAAGGTGACGAACAGCATGACCGAGAGCACGGCCAGCGCGGCCGGCACGAGCAGCAGCAGGTCGTCGATGAGCGTCGCCGTGGTGTCGATCTCGATTTTCGGGGCGCCGGTGAGGCTCACCTGCACGCCGGGCGGCGGCGGGTTCTGCGCGAGCACGCGCTCCAGCGCCTGCGCGGCGCGCTGCTGCTCGGCGATCGTCGCGAACGCCGCAGGCACGCGCATCTCGGCGAGCACGGCGGTCGTGCTGGCGTCGCGCGAAACCAGGCGGCGCACCAGCAGCGGGCTCTCCACGGCGAAGCGCTTCAGCTCTTCTGCCTCTGCCCGGGTGTCCGGAATGCGCACCAGCAGAGGCCCCGTCAGCACCTGATCGTCGTGTCCGCGCACCATGCTGACGTTGGTGAGACTACGGACGCGCGCGAACTCCGGGAGAGGCGAGAGCGCGGCGGTGACGCGCTCCACGTAAGCGAGGACGTCGCGACGAAACACGTCGTCGGCGCGGATCATCGCCACCAGGTAGCCTGCAGGATCGCCGAACAACGCATTGTCGCGCGCGAACAGCGCGAGCCCGCGACTCCCGGGATAGTCGTAGAAGTCGCGGTACTGGAAGCGCATGGAGATGGTGCGCGACGCGTACAGCGCCGCGCCCAAAGAGAGCGCGAGGGCCGTCCAAGCCAGGGCGCGATGACGTAAGAGCAGTCGCAGGAAGGTCGCCACGAAGGGGCCAAGAGCAGCCTCCGTGCCGAGACGACCCGCTAAAAAACCTGCAGCGATTTCGTATCTGCCAGACTCGAGATCGCGGTTCGCAGGGTAACGAATTCTGACTCAGGGTAACGTTTGATCGCGCCGGGCTAACCGTTCACCCCAAGTTGCCCGCGCCGCGTTGCACGTCGCTGCGAGTTGGGCCTAAAGTGAACCGACTTTCGACGTCAGCAGGTTCACATGGCGCATGCTCTGGTGGTCGATGACGATCGCTCCATCCGCTTGACTTTGGAGAGGCTGCTTCGCTCCGAGGGTCACACCGTCAGCACCGCGGTGGACGGTCGCGAGGCGATCGAAGCGATGCGCGCGGGCGGTCTGGACGTGGCGCTGCTCGATCTCGGGCTCCCTCAACTGGACGGCCTCGAAGTGTTGGCCGCCGCGCAGGCCCTGCGCGAGGCGCCGCCGATCATCGTGATCACCGCGCGCGAGGACATGCAGTCGATCGTGCGGGCGGTTCAGCTCGGGACCTACGATTACCTGGTCAAGCCGCTCGAGATCGATCGCCTGAAGCTGGTGGTGCGCCGCGCGATCGAGGCGAAGGAGGCATCCCGCACGCTGCACGAGTTCGTCTCGCGCGCGACCCAGGACTTTCAGGTTGGAAATATCGTCGGCAAGAGTCCGCTCTTACGAGAGGTCTACAAGACGATCGGCGCCGTCTCCACGTCTCACACGCCGGTGCTGATCCGCGGCGAATCGGGCACTGGCAAGGAGCTGGTCGCGAAGGCCATCCACTACTCGAGCCCCGACCGCGAAAAGCCGTTCGTAGCGGTAAACTGCACGGCGCTCTCGCGCGAGCTGCTCGAATCGGAGCTGTTTGGCCACGTGCGCGGCGCCTTCACGGGCGCCATCGGCTCGAAGATCGGCCGCTTCGAGCTGGCCGGCAGCGGCACGTTGTTCCTCGACGAGATCGCCGAGGTGCCGATCGACCTGCAGGCGAAGCTGCTACGCGTCCTGCAGGAGCGGACGTTCGAGCGGGTCGGCGATACGCGTCCGGTGGCTCTGAGCGCGCGCGTGCTCGCGGCCACGCACCGCGATCTGCAAGCGATGGTACAGACCGGACAGTTTCGTGAGGATCTTTACTATCGGCTGAAGGTCGTGGAGATCCACCTGCCACCGCTGCGCCAGCGCATGGAGGACTTGCCGCTGCTGGTCGAAAGTCTGCTGCGCAAGATCAACCGCGAGGTCCACAAGAAGGTGACCCAGGTCTCCCCCGAAGCGCTGGCGCTGATGCAGAGCTACCACTGGCCCGGCAACGTGCGCGAGCTCGAAAACGCGCTTACGCGCGCGGTCGTGCTGGCGGCGAGCTCGGTGTTGGAAGCGAGTCTCTTGCCCATTGGCGCGAGCTCCGCGGCGGCCAATCCCGCACCACTGCGCGCGCAGGTGTGGTCTTTGCGCGAGATGGAGAAGCTCCATATCGCCGCCGTTCTCGCGCATACGAGCTGGAACAAACGGCGTGCTTGTGCGCTCTTGGAGATCAGTCGCCCGACTCTGGATCGCAAAATCGAGGAGTACGCCTTGAAGCGCGCCGGCCCGTCAGGACGCGAGCCGCTCCTCGAAGACGGTCACGGCGCGAGCGACGCCCCGAACTCCACACGCGTGCGATCCGAGGGGAGGCCATGACTTCGCTTTTCCTGTTCAGCGCGCCGCTCGGCACCTTGGCGGCCGCCATGCTGTTGCGGGCGGGCTGGCAGCGGCGCGAAAATCGGCTGGCCGCCGCGGCGGCCTTGCTCGATTCGCTCCGCGACGCTGCGATCGGGCTCTGCCTCATGCACGGTTGCGCGGTGCACAGCGAAGTCGTTCTGCGTGTGTGCCTGATCGGCCGCATCCTGGTCGCCTACACATGCGTCGAATTCGCTTACGCCTTCCCCAGCGGGCGGCGGCCGCCAGCGTGGATGCGGGTGCTCGGGCAGGGCAACGTGCTGATCGCGGTGGCGAGTATGTTCTACGGCGAAAGCTGGGCGTGGTGGCAGCACGGCACCGTGATCGGCGCGTTCTTTGTCCCGTTCTTCGCCGGCATGCTGCGCGGCTCCCTGCTCAACCTCAAGCACAGCTACAACAGCGAAGCCGCGCGCGGCGTGCGCTTGCTTCTGGGGCTGCTCTTGGTTCGCTTCGCGCTCGAGGCCGGCACGCAGGTGCTGGTGCGCAGGGTCTTCCCGCGGTTCTACGAAGCCGCGATCGCGCTCGACGTGATCGTGTCGATGTTGGGCTACGTCGCCATCGCCTACGCCGTGCTTCGTTATCGGCTGTTTCGCGTGCGCCGTGCTCTGGCCGAAGGCGGACTGTTCGTCAGCCTCGCGCTCTGTTGTTTGGCCTTCGTGATCACGGGCTCGGAGCTCGCGTCCGAAATCGAACAACCGGTCGTGCGCGCCCTCGCCTACGTCGCGGTCGCGCTGCTCCCGTTGTTCGCCTGGCATCACCTCCAGCAAAACGCGCCCCATATCGAGAGGCTGCTCATCTGCCCCTTCGACACCCGGCGCAAACAGCTCAAGAACGTGCTCGAGCATGCGCTGCGCGAATCGATCGACGTGGTCGAGCCCGGCGCGCTCCACGCGCTGACGCGTGACGCCATCGCGGCGCTGAGTGGCGGCGAAGTGGTGTTGTGGAGCGTGGCGCCTGAAGAGGACCGCCGGGCCGGAGCGACCGGCGCTCCGGGCGCTGGGCTGCGCGTCGACTATCCGCGGCTCCCCGAGCCGCTCGCGGCGTACCTGCGGAGCTCGCAGCGACCCACTTTGCATCGTCAAAACCTGGAAGAGCTCGCGCCAGCAGAGCTCCGGGCCTTCGCCAGCTTGCACGCGAGCGCAGTCGTGACCGTGCAGGCGCAGGGCGCGCTGCTCGGCGCATTCGCGATTCGGAGCAGCTTCATCGACCAAGACATGCTCGATAGCGCCAAAGCGCTGGCCGACAACCTCGGACAGAAGCTC
>CAZYWR010000086.1:0-15451 GCA_964651185.1 uncultured Polyangiales bacterium | reverse complement strand
GAGCGCGGTACAGGGCGCCGTCCGCGCGAGGCGCCGCAGCGCCCGCGTACAGGCTTCGAGGTCGGCGCCCAAACCGCCGAGCGCGCGCGGCACGGGCGCGACGAGCACTTGCGAGGAACGAAAATCTGCGATCGTGGCGGGCGCGAGCCGGCGCGCCTCGGGCTCTGCGCGCTCCCGTGCCGTCCAGGGTTCGATCACGTGATCGAGCACCGTCTCGAACGTATCGCCGCGCGCTCGCTGCGGGGCTGCGGAAGAGCCTATGGAAGATGTCGTCACGGCTGGGCTCCGGGCAAAGGTGCGTGCGCGCTGTGCACCGCGTGTGCCAGGAACGCTGGCATGAGGAGGCTAGGGCTCGTTCGTGATCGCGCTGACCGATTCGTGTGGGACTGCTGCGACGCGCAGCGCCCGAGAGGCTTGGCCGATATTTTGCTGACCTCGCGTGCATGGCAGCGAAAAGATCATCCGGGACTCCCTCGCGCTCCGCATCGACGCCGCGCGCACCGGCCACCGATTCTTCGTGGTCCGAAGCGAGCGAGCAGCCTTCAGGAAACGTTCTCGTCACCATGCGCGCCAAGGCGAGCGCAGCCGCCACGCCGGCGCCCAACGCGGGTCGCTCGCCCCCATGGCTCGGCGCGAACGTCGAGCGCCTGCGCCGCGAGCGCGCCATTTCGCTCGCGCAACTGGCGCAGCGCTGCGGAGTCGATGAAACGCTGATGGCCGCGATCGAAGCGGGCTCGAGCGAGCCTTCCATCAAGACGGTCTGGGGCATCGCCACGGCGCTCGGCGTGCCTTTCAGCAGCCTGCTGCAAACCCCGCCGACGCACGCCGCCGACACAAACGCGAACGCCGGCACAAACGCGAACGCCGGCACAGAGGTGCGGCGCAGCAGCCTCGTCCGCCGCCCGATGTTGCCGTTCACGCCGCATGCGAACCAGCACACCGAGGTGCACGAGCTCAAGCTGGCAGCGCGCAGCGCCGAGTCGGCCGCGTGTTACGCGATGGGCACGTTCGAGAGCCTGCTCGTGACCAAGGGACGCGTGATCGTCCAAACCGGCCGCGAGCAGCACCTGCTCGGGACCGGAGATTCGCTGGTCGTGCGTGCCGACGCTGAGCGGCAGTACGTGAATCCGGGCGAGATCGAGGCCGTGATTTACGCCGTCGTCTCGCCCGCCAAACTGGCGTAATGCGCGCAGCCTCTCGCCACGTACGCCCCCGTCTGTCCTTGTATCTAGGACAGCGCGGCATCCAGCGAGGTCGCGTCGCAGTCTACGAGCCGACCGGAGCCTGTGCGCGAACGGCCGCCCCCGCGAGCTTACCTTCGGGTGCGGGGACTGCGTCGCGCCCTGCCCTGCGATCGCCCCGACGAAACGCTTCCCAGAGCCTTGCGTAGTGCCGGCCCGCCCTGACCAGCTCTTCATGGGGGCCGCTCTCCACCACGCGACCGTGCTCGAGCACCACGATGCGGTCGGCGTGGCGCGCGGTCTGAAGCCGGTGGGCGATCAGCAACGTCGTTCGCCCTCGTGCGACTCGACGCATGGCTCGTTGCACTTCCGCTTCGGTATTCAGATCTAGGTTCGCCGTCGCTTCGTCGAGGATCAGCACCACGGGCCGCATGAGCTCCGCGCGAGCGAGACACAAGAGTTGCCGCTGGCCCGCCGAGAGCGAGCTGCCCCCCGCGGAGACCGGAGTCAAATAACCCTGCGGCAGGGAACGGATGAATTCGTGCGCACCGACGGCGCGCGCCGCCCGCTCCACCTCGAGGTCGGTCGCAGCGGGCCGGCCGTAGCGGATGTTGCTCTGCACCGTGCCGGAGAAGAGAAATGCCTCCTGAGGAACGTAGCCGAGCTGCCTGCGGAATGGCGTCATGGCCATCTCCGTGAGCGCAATGCCGTCCATGGTGATGCGACCTGCGGTGGGATCGTAGAAGCGAGCCGCGAGCTTCACGAGCGTCGACTTGCCGGCGCCGGTCGTTCCGACGAGACCCACGGTCTCACCGGGGCGCACCGCGATATCGATCCCGCGCACGGCTTCGGGAGCCTCCGGGTCATAGGCGAACCGCACGTCTTCGAAGCGGATCTCTCCGTGGAGCTGGCCCGGGTCGATCGCGTCCTCGGGTTCGGGCGTCGCGCTGTGCGTGGCGAGCAGCTCGTGCACGCGTCCGAGCGAGACCCGGCTCTGAATCCACTGATCGAAGACCTGCGACAGTTGCTGGAGCGGCGAGAAGAACTGATCGAGGTACAGCAAGGCCGCGATGAGCACGCCGGCTTCCAACGAGCCTTCCGCGTGACGACCCGCACCGATGCCGAGCGTGGCCGCCTTGGCGAGCACGGAAACGAGCTGAAGAAACGGGAAGTACAGGGACATGGCCAGCATGGAGCCGAGCCGTGCTTCTCGGTAGCTCGCGGAGAGCTCGGCAAAGCGCGCTTCACTCGCGTGCTGGCGCGCGAACGCCTGCGTCACGCGCAGCCCAGCCAGCTCTTCTTGGAGGCTGCCGTACACGCGCGCGATGCGCTCGCGCGCCCGCAGATAAGCTCGGCTCGAGTAGCGGCCAAAGAGGAGGGTCCCCACGACCAGCAAGGGTAAGGTGCAGAACGCGCCGCTCATGAGTCGAGCGTCCAACGCAGCCAGGACCACGAAGACGCCGCTCGATGTCAGAATACTGACGAGCGCGGTCAAGAGCCCCTGCTGGAAGAGCTGCGAGAACGCCTCGATGTCGGTGGTCATGCGGGCCATGATGCGCCCGCCGATCTCGCGATCGTAGTAAGCGAGGGAGAGCCGCTGAAGATGCGAGAATGTGGCGGCGCGCAGCGCATACAACATGCGCTCCGCCGTGCGCGCAGTCTGCAGTTGCATCGTCCGGGCGTTGGCCCAGCTCGTCAGATGAACGCCGCACAGCGCGAGCGAGATCCAGGCGAGCGCCCTGGGGTTTCCTGCCACGATTGCGACATCCACGCCGCGACCGATAAGGTAGGGCGCGGCCAGGCTGGTGAGCGCGTCGACACACACCAGCAAGAGCCCAAACAACAGGCTCGGCATAAACGGCCTGAGCAGACGGCGCAGGCGAATCGTCCGCGTGCCGGGCGCGAGCAGATCGCCGACGTCGACGTCGGGCTCGTCGCGCAGGGGCGGCAGCTGCCGCACGCGCTCGAGCAGCTCCGGCGTGGCGCTCACGAAGGCCGCGCGCGCGCCGCCCAAGTCGCGCCCGCCGCCGCCCCCTCCGCCCGCGCCGCTTCCCTTGAGCGCGGCCATACTCAGGGTGCTCTGGAGGCTCACCGCGCGCTCGGCTCCGGTGCGCGCAACGCCCTCGGGCCAGGCCGCGGGGTCGACGCTCCTCGCCTCCTCGCGCTCGTCGAGCTTGTCGTCCGCGACGTCGGGACCCGTCAAGAGCCGGCGATACAGGCTCGAGGTCTCGAGCAAGTCTTGCGGGCTCCCGTCGGCCGCCACGCGACCTGCCTCGAGCACGATCGCGCGGCGCGCGAGCCTCAGGGTCGACTGGCGATGCGCGATGATGATCGTCGTTCGATCGCGCATCTGCTCTTCGAGCGAGCGATGGATGGCTTCCTCGGTGTTCGCGTCGAGCGCGGATGTCGCGTCGTCGAGGATGAGCACCTTCGGATTGGCGAGAAAGGCCCGAGCGAGCGCGATGCGCTGGCGCTGGCCGCCGGACAGCAGCACGCCGCGCTCGCCCACGCGTGTCTCGTAGCCCTCGCTGAGCTGCACGATGAACTCGTGCGCTTGTGCTGCCCGCGCAGCCCGCTCCACCTCGGCGGCGCTGGCGTCGGGCCGGCCGAACGCGATGTTCTCGCGCACGGTCGTCGCGAACAGAAAGCTCTCCTCAAACACCAAACAGACGTTTCGCCGGAGCGACTCCAGCGAGAGCTCCCGCAGATCGCGGCCGTCGAGCCGAACTGCGCCGGAGGTCGGATCGTAAAAACGATTCAGCAGCAATGCGAGGCTCGTCTTGCCCGCCCCGGAACTGCCGACGATCCCGAGGCGCTCCCCGGGAGCGATCTCTAGCGTCAGCTCGCGCAAGACGGGTGCTTTGCCTGGGTAAGCAAAGGAGACGCGATCGAGCGAGAGGCGGCCGCTCGGTCGCTCGACGCGCTTGGCCGCGGGCGAGTCTTGGATCTCGGGTTCGATGTCGAGCAGCTCGAACACGCGCTCGGCACCCACGCGCGCCTGTTGGCTGTTCGCGAGCACGCCCGAAAGGAGGCGTACCGGAGCCAAGAGTTGGACGACGTAGCTACAGAAAGCGAGGAAGACGCCCAGGCTGATCTGGCCGCGCAGGGTCAACCATCCGCCCAGCGCCAGAATGGCGAGCTGGGCGGCCGACGGCAACGCCTGCAATGTCGCGGAGTAATGAGCGGTCAAGCGCGCGGTGCGCAGGCGCGAACGCAGGAGGTCGCGCGCGCGAGCGAGAAAGAGCGAGAGCTCTTGCTGCTCCTGACCGAACGCTTTGACCACGCGCACTCCGGCGACCGCCTCTTCCACCACGCCGGCGAGCGCGCCGGCGAGCTGCTGATCGTTGAAGCTCGAGGGAAAGACACGATCGCGAAAGCGCACCGAGAGGACCACGAACAGCGGCACGAAGATGGCGATCACGAGCGAGAGCAGGGGCGACAGGAAGACCATCGTCGTGATCGCGACGATGAGCAGCGTGATATTCGAGACGAGGAGCGGGATCTGCTGGACGAAGCCTTGCACCAGCGTCACGTCGCCGGTGGCCCGCGCCATGATATCTCCCGTCGAGAGCCGCTCGCAGGTCTTCACGTCGAGCGCGTGCAAGTGGCGCTGGATCGCCACCCGCAAGCGATGCATGAGCTCGAGGCTCGCCTTCGCCGAGAGGTAACGGCGCTGGTAGTGGAGGACGAACCCCACGAGCCCCACGCCGACCAAGGCGGCGAGCCAAGGTCCGAGCGGACGCCGATGCGCGAGGATCGCGTCGTCGAGGATGATCTTCTGGAGCAGCGGCAAGAGCCCCATCAAGCCTTGTCCAACGATGGACAGCGCGATCGAGCGCGAGAGCAGCCCGCGCTCTAGATAAGGCCCCAACCTTTGCCACCAATCAGGCATCAACTTCATGAGAATGTCAGTACCTCGTGGTCTCGGGCTTCCAGCCGGTCAGGCGCGTTTCGAGCGCGACCAACAGGTAATTCGTCGCGTAGCCGATCGACGCGAGCAGCATGATGGCCGCGTACATCTGGAGCGCGTCGAAGTTGTATTGGGCGGTGATCAGCACGAGGCCCAGCCCCTCGCTCGCCCCCATCATCTCCGCAGAGACGATGAGCAAGATCGACAGCGTGGCCGAAAGCCTGAGACCCGTGAAGATGGTCGGCAACGCCGCCGGCAAGATGATCTTACGAAACAGCTCGAAATGGCTCAGCCGCAGCGAACGCGCCAGCTTGATCAGCAGCGGGTCGACCTCTTTCACGCCGCTTATCGTGTTGAGCAACACGTACCACTGCGCGCCGTAGAAGATGATCGCCACCTTCGAGATCTCGCCGACCCCGAACACCAAGATGAACAGCGGAAACAGCGCGAAGGCCGAGGTCTGACGGAAGACCTGGATCAACGGGTCCAGATAGCTCTCGAACTTTCGAAACCAACCGAGCAGGAAACCGAAGGGGAGCGCCACGATCAGCGCGAGCACGAACCCGGTGAGGGAACGGCCGAGGCTCACCAGGACATGGCGACCGAGCTCGCCTACGAACAGCCCGCGCAAGAGAGCCCCCAAGGCCTTCGAGAACGGCGGTACGAACGCCGCGCTGATCAGCCCCGCGCGCGGCGCCACCTCCCAAGCCGCGAGGAATAAGGAGATCGCGCCAAAGCGCCATCCCAGCTCGCGCAGGTCGACCCAAGTCTGCCATGCGCGCGCGCGCGATTCGCCCAGCGACGCGGACGGGGATCCGGGCAAGCGTGCAGGCCGTTCTGCGACCAGCGCGTCCGCTCGGCGCGCTCGGGCCAGGCCCGCGTCTTCAAGGCTACTCTGAAGGCTCATAACGCGCTCTCTCGCTTATGTTCGCGACCTAGGAACCGTCTGGAGACAAATCGCTGCGCCCATCGTTCGTGCTCCGCGAGGGGCAGTCAGGGAGTCGCTCGCGCCTGTGCGGCATGCGGGTTGTAGGCGTTGGTAAAGACGTCTTCCGGCTTGATGGACCCGCGCTTGATCTGCTCGAATTCCTCGAGGATCGCGATCCACTTGCGGATGCTCTCTCCGTCGACGAGCGCCGTGGGCGGGGCGCCGCGCCAGACGCCCTGATACTTGCGAAAGGCCTCGGGGACGCCATTGCGCCGGCTGATGATCTCCCTCGCTTCCGCGGGGTGCTGGTTCCCCCATTGGTATGCGTCAGTCAGGGAGACGATGAAGCGGCGTACGACGTCAGGGTGCGCCTCGATGTAGTCGTCTCTCATAACCCAACCGCCGATCTGCTGGATGCCGAGCACCTCGAAGTCCGAGACGCCGGGAAGCGCGTGGACGCCCCCTTCCGCGAGTAACTTCGAGCCTGGCGGGTTGTTTTCCGAGCCCGCGACGACGTCCACTTCTCCCTGCCGCAAGGCTTGCTCGGTGGCGAGCGGCGAAGGCAGCGAAACGAACTTCACCTTGTGATAGTCCAACCCCGCACGCGTCAGGAGGACGACGAGCGGATACCAGGTGATCGTCGTGGGGTGCGCGACGACAGTCTTGCCGATAAAGTCTTCGGGCTTGCCGGTGATGGGGCTTCCATCTTTCACCAGGTAGCGGAAGAGCGGCGCCCGTTCGCTGGAGGTGCTCGAAGATGCGATCATCTTGAGCTTCGAACCGTTGCCGCGGGCGATGATCATGGCCGTGCTGATCGAGCCCGCGGCGTCGTTTTGGCCAGCGACCAGCGAGACGATCCCGGCGGGACCATGCGCCTGTTTCCCGGTCCATTCGATGCGAATCCGGTTGGCCGCGAAGAACCCCTTTTCATCCGCGAGGTGCGCGCCGTCGGCGATGGTGTTCGGCAGGCGGATCACGTCGAGGCCGGCGTCGGCGGCGCGCCGCGGCGGGCGCGTGAGAGCGAAGCCCGCGCCCGCGATGAGGACCAAGGAGAGGAGCCCCCCCGTCCTGAGCCTCGATCCTCTGGCAGACATATCAATACCTCGTGCTCTCGGGCTTCCAGCCGGTGAAGTGCCTTTCGAGCGCGACCAACAGGTAATTCGTCGCTAGCCCGAGCAGCGACAGCAGCATGATGGCCGCGTACATCGTGACGATGTCGTAGCTGTACTCGGAGCTCTTGAGCACGTAGCCGATGCCGGCTTTGCCTCCCATCATCTCCGCCATGACGATGATCAGGATGCAGCGCGTGGCCGAGAGCCTCAGGCCCGTGAAGATGGTCGGCAGGGCTGCCGGCAGGACGATCTTTCGAAAGAGATCCGAGCGGCTCAGCCCGAGCGAGCGCGCCAGCTTGATGAGCAGCGGGTCGACGTTCTTGACGCCGCTGACCGTGTTGAGCTGGATTGCCCACTGCGCGCCGTAGAAGATGATCACGATCTTCGAGAGCTCGCCCACGCCCAGCAACATGATGAAGAGCGGGAGCAGAGCGAGCGCCGGGACCTGACGGATGAGCTGGACCAAAGGGTCGACGAAGCGCTCGAACTTCTGGAACCAACCGAGCGCGAAGCCGAGCGGTAGCCCGACCCCGAGCGCGAGCGCAAAGCCCGCGAGGGAACGGCTGAGGCTCGCCACCAGGTGCTGCACGAGTTCACCCGAGAGCAGCCCGTTTGCGAGGCGGGCCGCGACCACAGAGAAAGGCGGCACGTACGACGCGCTGATGAGGCCGACGCGCGGCGCGATCTCCCACAGCGTGAGGAAGACGAGGATCGCGGTCCAGCGCCGAGCCAATTCGCGCACGTCGAGCGACGCAGGCCACGGCTCCGCTTCCCCCACGGACGCCGGCGCCAGCGAGGACACGGGCGCGGGCAGCGCTGCGCCCACCGCGTTGGCTCCGCGCGCCCGAGACACGCCGGCCTCTTCCAGGCTGGATGGGGCGCTCATCGCGCTTGCTCGGCGGCGAGGGTCTTGTCCACCTCGCTCTTGAGATAGTGAGAGACCAACTCGCGAACCTCGCTGAAGGCGCGAGAGGACCGGATCGAAGCACTGCGCTTGTCGTCGCTGCGCGAAAACCCGACGCGGACGGTGGCTTTGATGGTCCCCGGCCTCGCCGTCATGACCGCCACCCTGTCCCCGAGCAGCACCGCTTCGTCGATGCTGTGCGTGATGAACAGGACCGTCTTCTGCGTCTCGCGCGCGATGCGCACGAGCTCGAACTGAAGACGTTCCCGCGTCTGCTCGTCGACAGCCGCAAACGGCTCATCCATCAAGAGCACTTTGGGATCGAAGGCGAGCGCACGGGCGATCGCAACGCGCTGCTTCATTCCCCCGGAAAGCTCGTGAGGGTTGCGATCTTCGAACTTCGACAGGCCGACGAGCTCGATGTAGCGGCGCGCGACCTCGTGACGCTCGGCCGTGGGGATGCCCTGCGCCTCCAAGCCGAAAGCCACGTTCTCGAGGACCGTCTTCCACGGGATCAGGGCGTAGCCCTGGAAGACGACCGCGCGATCGAGACCGGGGCCCTCGATCCTCTTGCCATCCAAGTAGACGGCGCCGCCGTCGTGATCGACGAGGCCAGCCACGATGTCGAGGAACGTGGACTTGCCGCAGCCGCTCGGCCCGACGATGGTCAGGATCTCGCCGGCAGCGACGTCGATGTTGACGTTCTCCAACGCCATCGTGTCCTGCTTCGCGGCGTTGCCGGAGCGCTTCTTGGCACGATAGATTTTTCGGACTGCTTCGGCTCGGATCAAACTCATGGCTCGGGGGCTCTCGCTCTGGCGACGTCCATCATAGGAGACATCGGCCTCGCCTGCGAGGGTAAAAGCAGCCCCCCGGTCCGATAAAATCGGAGCCAAAACCGGGCAAAACGCCCCGCGGCTGGAGTCGCAACAAAGACGTACGTCTTGTTTGACGGACTCTGGCAGAGAGCTACATTGCGAACGGCTGGCGTGTGGGCGCAGCCGGCTCAGCGCGCTCGCGTCCAGTTGTCCTCTCGGAGAGGTTTTCCGCGGAGACGTTCGAGCTCTGTAACCTGGAATCCAAGGAGAGCCCATGAGCAACGTGGAAGAAGAAGGACTCGAGCTGAATACAGACGTACTCGTGATCGGCGGCGGACCGGCTGCGGCATGGGCAGCCATCGCAGCGCGCGAGCGCGGTGCCGAGGTCGTCGTGGTCGACAAGGGCTACGTGGGGGCGAGCGGCGCCTTTGCCGCCAGCACCTCCGGCCATAAGGTGGTGCCGCCGGTCTCCGAGCTGCGCGATCCCGTCAAGTTCGAGCGCTATGCGATGGGGGGATTCCTGGCCCAGCACCGCTGGTGGGATCGACTCCTCGAGATCACCTACGACCGCGCGCCGCGCGTCTGGGAGTGGGCGGGCTACGACATTCCCGTCTGGGAGCGCTCGACCAAGCACAGTTACAAGAGTCTCCAGGGCTCCGAGACGATGCGCATCCTGCGCGGGGTGCTGGAACAGAAGGGAGTACAACTTCTGGATCAGAGCCCTGCCCTCGAGCTGCTGATCGACGACGAAGGAGCGGTCGCCGGCGCACGAGGAATCACGCGTCAAAACGACGTGGCCGTCCCCTGGACGGTCAAGGCGGGCGCGACGGTGATCGCGTCGGGCGGAGTGGCCTGGCTGAGCAAGGCCCTCGGGTGCAACACCAACACCGGCGACCTGCACCTCGCGGCCGCCGAGGTCGGCGCCGAGCTATCGAGCATGGAGTTTTCGGCTCACTATTGCATTGCGCCGGCTTACTCGACGGTCACCAAGGGCGCGTACTATCGATACGCCACCTTCTACGCCGAGGACGGGAAGGACCTGACCGATGTGCTGATGAAGAACGGCCATCGCTCCACTTCGGCGGTCGCCAAAGAGCTGCTCAAGGGACCGGTCTACGCCAGGCTCGATCGAGGGACCGACGATCCGAACGTTCGGCAGATGCTGCAGCTCGGGCAGCCGAACTTCTTTGCCGCATTCTTCAGGGCCGGGATCGACCCCTTCGAGCAGCGCTTTCCCATCACGCTCGTGCTCGAAGGCACAGTGCGCGGCACTGGCGGAGTCCGCGTTGCCAACGACGAGTGCGGCACCACCGTGCCGGGCCTCTATGCAGCCGGCGATGCGGCGACCCGTGAGCTCAACTGCGGCGGCTTCACCGGAGGCGGCGGGCCGAACATGACGTGGGCGATCGGCAGCGGCAACATCGCGGGCCGCGCGGCGGCGGACTTCGCGCGCAGCTTGGGAAGGGCCGTCAACAAGCGCGCCGTAGAGCGCACCGGGGGCGCCGGACTGCGCGCGCGCAACCCCGCTTCGTCCTACGACGCCAATGCGGTAGTCAAAGGGGTTCAAGACGAGGTCCTTCCCTTCGAGAGGAACATCTTCCGCTCCGAGAAGACGCTCGTGGATTCGCTCTCCAAGCTCGACCGTCTGTGGAACGAAGTGCAAGGAGCGCCCGCCCAAGACACAGCCCAGCAGCTGGTGCGCTCCCGCGAAGCAGCGGCTCTCGTCGCCACGGCGCGCTGGTCCTACTTCGCCGGCCTGCAAAGGACAGAGACGCGAGGCATGCACAAGCGCCTCGACCATCCCGACCTCGATCCCGCGCAGCGCCATTACCTCAGGGTCGGCGGCCTCGACAAGCTCTGGACCCGCGCCGACCCAGTCCCGGAGGCGGTCGTTCAAAAGCCAAAGCCCAAACCGGTGGTGGCGGTCGCGGAGGCAGCGGAGTAATCATCCTCCGCGAAGCGCCGAAAGGCTGACTACGGAGCAGGCGCATCGCACTAGCGACCTCCCTGCAGCCAACGGGGTGCTTCAGCGGGCGACGCGCGCTGCCGCGGCGACTGGCGCATGCGGATTGTATGCGTTCGTGAACACGTCCTGTGCCTTGACCGACCCGCGCGGGATCTGGCCGAACTCCTCGAGGATCGCGATCCATTTTCGGACGCTCGCCTCGTCTACCAGAGCCTTGGAAGGGACACCGCGCCAGACGCCCTGAAACTTTCGGTATGCTTCGGGAACGCCCATTCGTCGGTTGACGATCGCCTTGGCGTCGGCGGGGTTCGCGTTCGCCCACTCGTAGGCTTCGGAAAGTGAAGCGATGAAGCGGCGTACCGTATCGGGGTGCGCTTCCATGAAGTCCTCGCGCATGACCCACCCTCCGGTCTGCTCGATGCCGAGCACCTCGTAGTCGGAGACACCAGGGACGTGGTGCACACCGCCTTCTGCGAGCAGCTTGGAGCCGGGCGGGCCGCGATCCGTGCCGGACACCACGTCCACCTCGCCTTGCCGCAAGGCTTGCTCGATGGCCAGCGGCGAGGGGAGCGAGACGAATTTCGCTTGGTGATAGTCGAGACCCGCGCGCTTCATCAGCACGACGATCGGATACCAGCTGATCGTGGCCGGGTTGGTCACGATCCTCTTCCCGATGAAATCCTCGGGCTTGCCCGTCACGGGGCTGCCGTCCTTCACGATGTATTGGACGAGCGGCGACTCGTGGGTGGACCTGCCCGACGCGGCGATGATCTTGAGCTTCGAACCGTTGCTGCGGGCGATGATCATGGCCGTGCTGATCGAGGCCGCCACGTCGTTCTGGCCCGCGACGAGCGATACGATCGAGGCAGGACCGTGGTGCTGCTTGCCGGTCCACTCGATCCGAATCCGCCGCTTCGCGAAGAACCCGTTCTCGTCGGCGAGGTGCGCACCGTCCGCGATGTTGTTGGGCAAATGCAGGACATCGAAGCCGTCGCTGGGCGCTTTCGGCGCGGCGCGCTGGATCGCGAAGCCCACGCTGCCGAAGACCAGCGCGCCGATTGCAATGCTCGCGAGCTTCGAGCGTCGGCTGAACATGTCCATGCCTCCTGGTCTCTTCCGGCCGGTCAGGCGCCCTCGAGGGCCCCCCTGAAGGCTCATGACGCGCTCTCTCGTTCATGTTCGAACACGCCGCAAGCAGGTCCCACTGGACTTCGTCCCTTATACTAGACATACTCGCCCATCGCGAGACAAATCGATCATGGCCTGCGGCGCCTGGGGCGCTCCACGGATTCGAGCGGGCCACCTGCGCCTTGGAAGCTGGATTTGAGGAGGAGAGCGATGAGCAACGTGGATGGAGACGGTCTTGAGTTGAAGACGGATGTACTCGTAATCGGCGGCGGACCGGCCGCCGCCTGGGCAGCCATCGCCGCGCGCGAACGCGGGGCCGAGGTCGTCATCGTCGACAAGGGCTACGTGGGGACGAGCGGCGCTTTTGCCGCCAGCACCTCTGGCCATAAGGTGCTGCCGCCGATCGCCGAGCTGCGCGATCCCATCAAGTTCGAGCGCTATGCGATGGGGGGCTTTCTCGCCCAGCATCGCTGGTGGGATCGGCTCTTGGACATCACCTACGACCGTGCGCCGCGCATCTGGGAGTGGGCCGGCTACGACATCCCGGTCTGGGACCGCTCGACCCGAGGCAGCTATCGGGGACTGCAGGGCTCGGAGACGATGCGCATTCTGCGCAAGGTCATGCAGCAGAAGCGCGTGAAGATCCTCGATCAGAGCCCTGCGCTCGAGTTGTTGATCGACGACCAAGGAGCGGTCGCCGGCGCGCGCGGGATCAACCGGCAAACGGACGATCCCTGGACCGTGAAGGCGGGCGCGACGGTGATCGCGTCCGGCGGAGTGGCCTGGCTGAGCAAGGCGCTCGGCTGCAACACGAACACCGGCGATCTACACCTCGCCGCAGCCGAGGCGGGCGCCGAGCTCTCGGGCATGGAGTTTTCGGCGCACTATTCTCCCGCGCCGATCCACTCCTCGTGCACCAAGGGCGCCTTCTACCGGTACGCGACGTACACCGGCGAAGACGGGAAGGAGCTGGCCGGCTTGAGCAAGAACGGCCATCGCTCCACGTCGGCGATCGCCAAAGAGCTGCTCAAGGGTCCCGTGTACTGCAAGCTCGACAAGGGCACGGAGAAGCCGGAGACCCGACAGATGCTGCGTCTGATGCAGCCGAACTTCTTCGCGGCCTTCGACAAGGTGGGGATCGACCCGTTCGAGCAGCGCTGGCAGATGACGCTCCGGCTCGAAGGCACCGTTCGCGGCACGGGCGGGGTGCGGATCGCCGACGACGAGTGCGGCACCACCGTGCCAGGCCTGTATGCAGCCGGCGACGCGGCCACGCGTGAGCTCAACTGCGGCGCCTTTACCGGTGGCGCAGGACCGAACATGACGTGGGCCATCGGCAGCGGCAACATCGCGGGCCGCGCCGCCGCGGACTTCGCCCGCACCTTGGGCAAGGCCGTCAACGAGCGCGCCGTGCAGCGCGCCGGAGGCGCCGGACTTCGCGCGCGCAACGCCTCTTCGTCCTTCGACCCAAATGCCGTGGTCAAAGGCGTCCAAGACGAGGTCTTCCCCTACGACAAGAACATCTTCCGCACCGAAAAGGGCATCCTGGAGTCGCTCGCCAAGCTCGACCAGCTTTGGGAGCAGGTGCAGGGCCGTCCGCAGCACGAGAACCCCCAGCTGCTGGTGCGCTCGCGCGAAGCGGCGGCCCTCGTCATCACGGCCCGCTGGTCCTACTTCGCTGGTCTGCAAAGGACCGAGACGCGCGGCATGCACAAGCGCCTCGAGTACCCCGCGCTCGATCCCGCGCAGCGCCACTACCTCCGGGTGGGCGGCCTCGACAAGCTCTGGACCCGCGCGGACCCGGTGCCGGAAGCGATCGTGGTCGAACGCAGCGAGCGGACTGAGCCGGTCAAGGTCGTCACCACGGATAAAGCGGTGGCAGCATGATCGAGTTAGTCAGCGAATCGCGTTGCATCGCCTGCGACAAGTGCGTGCGCGTCTGCCCCACCAACGTCTTTGACGCGGTACCCGGCGAAGCACCGCGCATCGCGCGGAAGTCTGATTGTCAGACCTGCTTTCTCTGTGAAGCCTATTGTCCGACTGATGCGCTCTTCGTCGCCGCGGAAGCGCACGAGCATGTCCGAGTCGACGAAGGAGCGTTGGTGGAAAAGAAATTGCTCGGGGTGTACCGCGACCACCTGGGTTGGTCCAAAGGCAGTAGTCCGATCGATAGACTGAGCACGTATCAATCCCTGGTCGCAAAGGTCGGCTCGCCGATCTAAGTCGACGTTTTCCAGGCCCGGGAACTCGCGCCCCGATGCGGACTTCGCTCCGGATCGGGGCGTTTGCAGTTGGTTCTAGCTGGGCCGCGCCCCTGAGCGAGTCCACCGTCTAGCGAGGATGTTCCGGCGTCGCCAAGGCGGTCGCACGCCGGAAGACGAGTGTCCTTGACAATAGACACGGGACATCTAAATTAGACACCGGCCAGAAGCACCCTGCCTGCTGCAGGGCCGCTCCACGGCCGCGTACGTCGGACTTCAGCCGGTGGGACGGATCGATGTGGCAGGGCAGAGCACAGGCAGACGCGAGGCGGACGCCCGAGCGAAGCTCCCGGGCGTTTTCTTGGATCTTCGCGGCATCGCTCGGGCTGCACGCGACCTTGGCGGCCGAACTGAGGGCGAACGCAGCGGCACGGCCCGCGCGCGCGCCGTCGCAGAAGATCGATATCGAGTTCGCGAAGCCGCCGCCGCCACCACCGCCGCCCGAGCCTGAGCTCCCGCCGCCCGAACCTGCGCCCACACCGAAGGCGCGCGCACCGAAGCCCGTCGCGCGCCCGAGCGAAGTGAAGCCCAAGCAGGCGGTCGACGAGCCACCTCCCGAGGTCGGCAGCGACCTGCCAGTGAGCGACGAAGGCACGCTGCCGCCTGCACCGCCAGGAACGGGTGAGCCCGGACCGGTGGCGGTCGCTGCGCCACCCCCGCCCCCTCCGCCGCCGGCCCCGGTGGTCCAAGCCCAGGAAGGGGCGAACGACTGGAAGAACCCGCGACCGCCCTATCCGCGCTCGGCCTTGCGCGAAGGTTGGGAGGGGAAGGTCGTGTTGCGCGTGAAGGTCCTGCCCGACGGAAAGGTGGGCGGCGCGCTGGTGCAGACGTCGGCCGGCCACAGCGTGTTCGACGAGGCCGCGCTCGAGATCGTAAAGACCTGGACGTTCGTACCCGCCACCCAAGGTGGAAAGCCTATCGCGGGTTGGGTGGCCGTACCTTTCGAGTTTCGCCTCGATTGATCGTGAAAACGCGCGCTCGTGCGCGCTCACAACCGGCGCTGCCCGCCCGTGGGCGAGGCGCGCCGCGCTGGAGTGAAAGTCATATGTCAGACAAGCTAAGCCAATTACTCGTCAACGCCACGTTCGTCGTACTGGTCGCTGCGTCCGCGCTGACTTGGGCGATCGTCATCGTCAAGGCCTTGCAGCAGCGGCGCCTTACGCGGCAGGCCCAGCGCTTTGTGGCTGCCTTCGAGCAGACACACAGCCTGCCGGCGGCCGCTGAGCTAGGAAAACACTCAGGA
>CAZYWR010000085.1:0-1953 GCA_964651185.1 uncultured Polyangiales bacterium | reverse complement strand
CGGCAACAGTGACGCCGGCTACGGCAACAGTGGCGCCAGCTACGGCAACGCGGGCGCCGGTTACAACGACGCGGGCGCCGGATACGGCGGTGCAGGCGCGAGCTACGGCGGCAACCCGAGCTCGAGCTACGCGGGATACACGGGCGCGCCCAGCTACGGCGCGCCACAGACCGGATACGCCCACGCGCCGGCCGCCGCCATTCCTGCGAGCCAAAGCCACTCATCGCCCGTGGCACGACCGCACCGCCGGACGCTAAGCGCGCGTGGCTTCGGACGTTTCATTCCACTAGGCGCCGCGGCCATCGCCGCCGCGGTCGGCACGTATTACCTGGTCCATGGGATCAAGACGCACACCGAGGACGCCTCGTCTGCCGGCGGGACGCCCCCGCCCGGAACGCCCGTGGTGCAGCAGCTGACTGACCCGCTACCGGCGGCCGCCGTGCCCGATCCGGCTCCCAAGCACGGGCGTCGACATCGTCATGAGCACCGCGAGCACGGCCGCTCGGCGCGCGAGGCCAAGAGCGCGGACGTGCAACCGCCCAAGGCTTCCACCCACGACGTGAAGGCGAGCGCGCGCGGGGGCGCAGAATCGCACAAGGGCCGCGGGCGCGCGGAAGCTGCTGCTCCTGTCGAGGCGCAGAGCACGCGCATGCCTGCATGGGGCGGCAGCACGGGACGCTCTTCGAGCGCCAGCGGCACGAGCGCGAGCGCTCGACCCACGAGCTCGGGGAACGCCAGCGCGGGCGCGCGGGGCTGGGGACCGATGCACACGAGCAGCTCGCAGGCTTCGAGCAGCGCGAGCCCGACCAGCGCGAGCTCCAACGCGCGCCCCACGCCAGGGCGCATCGGCGCGGGCGCGAGCTCCTGGGGCCCCATGCACGCGAGCCCGGCGCCCGAACCGAGCGCGCCGAGCAACACGAGCGCGCGCAACGCGAGCACCGCGCTGCAAAAGCCCAGCTCCGCAAGCACCAGCTCGCGGTTTGGCGCATCGAGCACCAGCTCGTCTGCCGCGAGCGGGCGCGCAGAGCCGCCTGCGCGCGGCTCGCTCGCGCGCGCGGCCGACAAGCCGGTCGCGGCCCCGGAGCCTCCGCCACCCGCCAAGCCGGCCAAGCCGCTCACCATGGATCAGCTGCTCGATCGCGTGGCGCCCGCGAAGAAGTCGAACGCGCCGAAGAGCCAGGCCGATCGCGAGCTCGACGACATGTTGGAGCAGGCCGTCAAGGGTGGGAAGAAGTGAGCTCGGCGCGCGCAGGCTGCTTGGCCGGCTCGCGCGTGGCTTGATCGACGCGGTCGAGCCACTGCGAGAGTTGCGGGCGCCGGACGATCTCCTCTGCGCGCCAGGGCGTCTTGGGTAGGCGCAACGCGTGCAGGTGCGCGAACAGGCCGACGTCGGCCGCGCTCGGGCGCGGACCGAGCCAGAAGCCCTGCGCCGGCGCGCGCACCTCGAGCTGATCGAGCACGCGCGCGAGCCGCTCGAGCCACACGTCGCGGCCGGCGCGCAGGAAGTCGCGCGCGACGAGCCTCGCACGCGTCTTGCGCCTCACCGCCGCGGCCACGACGCTGCGCACACCGAAGGGCAAGAAGCCAAAGAACGCCGGACGCACCACGTCCCAGCCGCGATCCTCCTCCCAACGCGTCCCGAGCACGTGCGGATAGAGCGCGGTGTCCGCGAACTCCTCCCAAAGCCACGCCTCGGCCGCGCCGCGCGCGTCGAGCCCGCCCGTCAACGAGCCCGGCGCGAGCGCCTCGATGCGCAGCAGGATGCGCGTCGAATCGGCGACCAGCTCGCCGCCGACGCCGAGCACGGGCAGCTGCCCGAGCGGATTGAGCTTGTCGAGCTTCATGATGTCGACGCGCTCGTGACGAAACGGCAAGCGCGCCAAGTTCAGCGCGCGCTCCACCTCCATCACGAAGGGCGAGAAGCTGATCCAGCCGGAGACGCCGGGATCAGCG
>CAZYWR010000084.1:0-3353 GCA_964651185.1 uncultured Polyangiales bacterium | reverse complement strand
AGAGGCGACGACGAGCGCCTATCCGGCCTCGCTCGTCGTGGAATCGAATTTCGACAGCGAAGAATGCTGTGAGCACCGGGCGCGCCGGCGTCACCTCGCGCAGCTCGTCGCGGCCCGTGGCGATGCGCTGCGCGAGCTCTGGTCGCACAGCGAGCGACCGCTGCCGCGCGAGTCGCAGGCGATGGCCGGCGCGCTCGCGCGCTGCCTCGTGCCTGCCACCGCGGCTTACCAGGGGCACATCGAGCGCGATCTCACGCGCATCGAGCGCGAAGCGGAGCTGCGCAGCGCGGCCGTGCGTGCCCTGGGCGCGCTCACCCGGGGCACCGCACCCGAGCTCGTGTACGAAGCGGTCCGGCGCGCGCTGCGCGAACCGTTTCCGGATCTCAGGCTCGATGGCGCGCCGCCCGCCTCGCCCGATCCGGCGCGTCGGCGCGCGCTGGCGCGGCGTGGATGGCGGGCGTGGCTCGCGCAGGGTGCGCCGTTTTTCCTCGCGGGCGCGGCCTGCCCGCCGTTCGCGGTCGCGCTCGTCTTGCTCTTACTATCGCGTGAACGGACGGATGTTCCGTTCGATCTGCAGACTGAGGCGGAGTCGCTCGGCCCTGAGCTGACGCGGCGGCTCGAGCAGAACGCGGAGAGCGAAGACTTCGGGGTGCAGAACGCGCTCACGCATCTGGTGCCCTTACGTAGTGGTGTCGGACGCGCGCTGAGCCTGCGGCTGACGCACGCGTATCTCGACCGCATGACTCGAAACCACTTCAACTACCTGGAGCAGCTCGGCGGCATCCCCAGTATCCACTTCGCCAAGTGGCTGCTTATCGACGGGGGAAGGCGGCTGCTCTTCCTCAGTAACTACGACGGCAGCTGGGAGAGCTATCTCGGCGACTTCGTCGATCAGGCTGCGGTTGGCCTGAACCTGGCCTGGCTCGCCACCGAAGGTTACCCGCGCACCTGCGGCGTCGTCCACGGCGGCGCGAACGACGAGGAGACATGCAAGGCGTGGGCGCGCGTCCACCAGCGGCCGACGCAGCTCTTCTACAGCGCGTATCCGACCCTGACTGTCAGCGCGATCAACAATCACACCTGGCTCCGCCACGGGCTGCACGCTGGCGGGCCCTCGGGGGAAGCGTTGACGACCTGGCTGCGGAGGCTCACTTGACGCTCGAGCTCGAGGAGATTCAAGGTCTGGTGTTGTCTGGCTACGGTGACCGCCCTTGTGCGCGCTATGCCCTGTTTGCGATCACAGACGTAGCGCGCGCGCGCCGCTGGCTCGGCGACCTCGTTCAGCGGGTGCAGTACAGCGAGTTTCTCCGCACGGCAAAGAGCGACGCGCCCTTTCTCGCCGACGTGTGCATCAACGTCGCGTTCACGTATGCGGGCCTCGTCGCGCTCGGCCTGCCCTACGAAACGTTATGCGGCTTCTCCGGCTCCTTCCGCGCCGGCATGGCGGACCCTTCTCGGGCGCGGCTGCTCGGCGACGATGGCGAGAGCGCGCCCGAAGCTTGGCGCTGGGGCGGCCCGAACAACCCGAGCGTGCACGGCGCGTTGTTGGTGTACGCGGGCACGGGCGACGGAGATCCCGAAGAAGACGCGCGCTGCGCGGATCAGATCGCGCAAGAGGTCTGCGCGGGACACGGGCTCTCGGCGATCGCGACGCTCGCCACGACGCCCACGCGCCGGGCGCTGCGCAGCGAACATTTCGGCTTCGCCGACGGGATCTCGAACCCAGCGCCAGCCAGCCTCAAACCGGACCGGGCCGACGCCATCGAGGACGGCGAGATCGTGCTCGGCTATCACAATGCGTACGGCGAGCTCGGCATGAGCCCGCGCGTCTCGAACGCCTGCCGCGCCGGCGCGGCGCTGCCGGAAGGTCGGGGACGGCGACGCGACTTCGGCCGCAACGGCAGCTATCTCGTGTTTCGCCAGCTCGAGCAGGACGTGGCCGCCTTTTGGCAGTTCATGGAGCGCGCAGCCGCGGCGCTGCCCGATCGCACCGATCCCGTGTGGCTGGCCGCGCGCATGGTCGGCCGCTGGCCGGGCGGCCTGCCCGTGACTTGCTTTCCCGAGGTCGACGATCCGCAGCGCGAAAGCAGCGACAACGCGTTCCGCTTCGGCGATGCGCGCGACGACTTTGGGACCTTCTGCCCCATCGGCTCGCACGTGCGCCGCGCCAACCCGCGCGACACGATGCTGCCGCTGCCCATCGAGGCGACGCCCAGCGAGCTGGCAGCCGCCCGGCGCGCGCAGCGGAGTGATCGCCATCGCCTCGCGCGACGCGGACGCAGCTACGGGCCACGCCGCTCCGACACGCTTGATCTCACCCGCTTGCGCGTGCCGGACGGCGCCGAGCGCGGCCTGCACTTTCTGTGCGTGGTGGCGAACCTGCGCCGCCAATTCGAATTCGTGCAGAGCAGCTGGCTCGTGAGCCCCAATTTCGCGGGCCTGTCGCGCGATCCGGATCCGCTGGTCGCAGCGCGCCGCGACCTGCCGTTCACGGCCGATAGTTTCACGTTGCCCGGTTGCCCAGCGCGCTTCATCGCGGGCGTCCAGCGCTTCGTCGAGACGCGCGGCGGCGCGTACTTCTTCTTGCCGTCGCGGCGCGCGCTCGCGTTCCTGGCTGCGCTGGCGCCCGAGCCCCTGTCCGAGCCCGCGCCGAGCGCGAGCGCGCGCGCGTTCGAGCAGCTCGAGCTCGACAAGGTGCAAGCCGACTTCGCGCGGCAGCCAGTCCCGCGCTGCGCGCGGCGGGCCTTTCACGTCAAGTGTCACGGCATCGTACGTGCGACGCTCGAGGTCGACCCCGAGCTGCCGAGCGCGTGGGAAGCCGGCGTGTTCCGGCGCGGCGCGCGCTACCGGGCCTGGGTGCGCTTTTCGAGCAGCTCGTTCCGCGCGCACCCCGATACAAAACGCGATCTGCACGGGCTCGCGATCAAGCTCATGGAGGTCCCCGATCTCCCGCGCGCCGCCGCGTTCGAGGCGCACACGCAGGACTTCTTGCTCGTGGACGCGCCGCGGCTCATGGCAGCCTCGCTCGAGGAGCTGCTGGCGGTCGAGCGCGCCAGCGTCCGCGGGAGCGCCGCCTTGCTCAAGCGCTTCGCGCGCCACCCCCGCGAGCTCTGGGCGCTGCGCGAGATCACGTCCGCACCCGGCCACCCGCTCGCGCGCGCATACAACAGCGTGACTCCGTTTGCGTACGGCCCTGGACGCGCGGTGCGCTGGGTGGTGCGGGTGCGCCACGGGCAGCGCTTGCTGGGGCCGACGCCGGGCGCGAGCGCGCTGCGCGACGCGCTCCGCGCGCAGCTGGCGGTCGGCCCGCTGCAGCTCGAGCTATGCGTACAAAACCAGGGCACGCGCGCCTT
>CAZYWR010000083.1:0-6523 GCA_964651185.1 uncultured Polyangiales bacterium | reverse complement strand
GATGCGCCGTCGCGCGGTCCGGCGTCAATGTCGCTCGGCATCGGCCTGGACTCCGGCATCGACGCGTCCGGTGAAGTCGAGCTGTAGGGGGTCGAATCGCTCGGTGCGCCGTCCGCCAGCATGCAGCGCTCGCCCGTGTCGTCGGGTCGCGTGCCTGGACCGCAGGTGCAGGAGCCGTTCTGCTCGACGGCGCTGTCCGCGCAGTGGAGCGAGTCCTTGCAGCCAGCGCTCGCGAGAGCCGAAAGCGCCGCGACGACGTGCCAGCGTTGGATTTCCATGTCCGCAACCTTTCTGTCAAAACCAGCGAAAGCTCGCGTTCAGCGAGATCGTCCTTCGAAGTGGGTTGAGCTCGGGATAGACGAGCGCGGAGCGGGCCGCGCTCGGCGTCCATGCGCGACGAGCGAGTTGTGTGAGCGCAACGGCAAGCGGCGGCAAAGCGGCAAGGAGCACGAGCGACCCGCGATCGCGCCGTTCGAGGTCGTCTGAACACGGGCGGCGATCGAGCTGGCTCGGTGGGCATGCACTGCCTCGCGCGACGTCGGTGATTCCCCACGCGACGAACCCGACCCCGACGAAGCCGCTTGCAATCGACGCCCACAGGGGGAACGCGTCGCGAGGAGAGCTGAGCAACAGCCCGAGCGCGCTGGCGGTCAAGGTCGCCGAACCCGCGGCCGCAAAGGCGTACGGAGCGAGCCGCGTATGCTCCCAGTTCCGCACGCGCGCCGTGTAGACGTCGCCGAAGTTTGTGGTGAGCAAGCGAAGCTTGTCTCCTGCGTTGCGTCTCTTGGTCGACAAGACGCCAGCGGCCGTGAACAGCCCGGCACCGGTCACGAGCGCCGCGGTTCCGAGTGCTAACTTCCAGCCGCGGGCGTCGGAGCCGCCATGCGAGGGAGAAATAGGCGCGCTTGAATGCTCCATTTCCGCGGGCGCGTCGGCATCGAGCCCGGCCGGAGGGCGCGGATGGGTTTGCGGCCGCAACGCGGCTCTGTTGCCGTCCGCCGTTCTATCCCTGCTGTCCGGACGCACCGGCTCGACGTGGGCCAACGGTTCGAGGCTTGGCTCTCTCTCGATGCGCGCCTCGGCGAGCGCGGCGATCGCGTGTTCGAGCGCGGGGACATCGAAGCCCCGGCGCTCGCTCCAGGGCAGGATTGTCACGCCCACCAGGCGCGCTTGCTGCACTTGAACGCGCGACAACTCGGCGCGTGCTCCGTCTACGGCGACTAACACGATGTCTTCTGCGCCTACCTCGCGCCCCAAGCTGACGGCCCCCGCGACGGCGTAGCTTTTCGCGCGCGCGCGATCTGCGTAGCTCAGCACGAGTCGCGGATCGCTTTGGACGGCGCGGTCGAGCTCGGAGTCGACGATCAAGCTGACGGGTTGGTCGCCGAGCTGCACCATGTGCACGCGCCCCGGCGCATGGCCGCACTCGACCTGGACGCGGTACGTGCCCGCTGCGGCGCGGTCGAGTCGAACGGCGTGGTCCCGAGGTGGCGTCCGTTGAGATACACGGCGCAGCGCGGGTCGGGGGTGCTCTGGACCGTAAGATGGCCGATGCGCATGCGCGCGAGGAGATCGTCGGCTTCTATCAGCACGCCGATCACGTTGGCGGGCTGGGAGGTTCGGTTCGGCACCAGATCCGGCACGAGATAGCGGCAGCGCATCGCCTGCTCGAGCGCGTGCTCGCGCGTGCCCGTCTGCAGCGTGCTGCGCACGAGCGACATGCAGGCGTCGAGGATCTGTCGCGCGGTGGCGGTCTCGCGATTCAGGGACTCGAGCGCGCGCTCGGCGCGCGAGATCACCTCGCGCACGCTTTTCTGCGCGGAGGCGGTGCGGCCGAAGGCAACGTGCTCGATCGCCTCGTGGACCGCCCGGCTCAGAGCTTCAAGATCGGACTCGGTCAACTGTTGCGGAGGACGGGAGCGCGTGACGAAGCGATCGCGCGCATCGTGCAAGGAGATGACAGACACGTGTGCGTTTGAAAGCGCCTCCTCGATCGCGGGCGTCGCGTCGAGCGCGGCGGTCGCGTCCGGGGCCCCGAGCGGGACCACGACCACTTCTCTCATCGGTTGCGCGAGCGTCGCGCTCGTCCAAAAAAGCGCGAGTAGCCACAGGGGGGCTGCGAGGACGGCAAGCATGCGAGGGGCGGGTGACACTCTGGGGCGCTATCGACCTGTGCGGTCGCACGGTTGCGCAGGTTCTCAGCGCGGAGCGAATATTGTCCGACTTTCGTCGCGTGCCAAGGCGACGCCAAGACGTCGTCGTGCCCGCGCCTACCGGGGCGGTTGACGTCATCTGAGAGTCGACGCTCACCCTACCGGGCGAAGCGCACGGCCCCGCACCCATGCTAGCCCCACCGGAGTTTCCCTGGAGAACGCTCGTGTACGCACTACCAGGCGGTCTTCCCGAGCTCATGTGGCGCGACTACTTGCTCGTCGATGGCTGGACCTATCAATCTGACCCGAAGCGGCTGCTCTTCGTCCATCACTACCAGGTGCTGCCTCAGGTGCGCGCCTTGTGGGTGCTGGAGCGGATCTTTCGCGAAGATCCGGAGCTGTGCGACGGGCTGCTGTCGGCCTACGGCCTCACGCGATACCTGTACGATCACGATACGCGTGCCGCGCTGGTGGGCCTCTTGGGCATCACGTTCAAGCCGTTCCTCGCCGAGGTCAATCGCTTCGGACGGCTGATCGTGTTCGAGCGCGAGCGGCCCAAACCAGTGCCGCCGGCGAAGCTCGAGATCAAGCCCATCGAGCTCGCGCCGCTTTCTGCCAGAACGAGTTGGGTCACCATCGAATGTGTGGATGATCGCGAGCCGCCGGGTCCCGTGGCGAACGCTGCGCTCGAGATCATCACGGCGTCGGCCGAAGTCCGCACCACACGCAGCGGCGAAACGGGCGTCGCGTTCGTCGACGGCATCGCGCCCGGTCGTGTGACCCTCCGCGTGCTCGGCGTGGACGGAAGCCTGTGGCGCCCGCTCGAGGGTGACGCGGCGCAGCGCTCCCCAACGGACGAGCGCTTCACTTGGCACCGAGTGCTGCAGGGCGAGTGTCTGAGTACGATCGCGGATCGGTATGGCTTCAAGGACTGGCGAGACGTCTGGAACTTTCGTCTCAACCAGAAGCTCCGCGAAAGGCGCAAGAGCCCGCACGTGCTCTGCCCGCGCGACATGCTCGCGGTGCCGGCCCCGCAGCTGTACGAGATCGTACGAGACACCGAGCAGACGCATCGGATTGAGTTGAAGTCGCGCGCAGAAGTACCGCTCGAGGTCGCGATCGAGGATCTCCCGGGTGAGGCCTTGGCCGGGCAGGCGTGCGTCCTTCGGTTCGCGGACGGCGCTGGCGGCGGCTCCATAGAAAAGGCCGTGACCCTGGATTCGAACGGCTGCCTGAAGACGACCGTGCCCATCCACGTCAAGCACCTCACCTTGGAGTTGGTCGACTTCGGGGAGACACTCACGCTCGCCTTGGGCGAGCTCGATCCGACGTCGGATGCCGCCAGCGGCGAAGCCAATCTGACAGGCGTGCAGCAGCGGCTGTGCGCCCTGGGGTACGGTGCGCCAACCACAGGAAGACTCGACGAATCGACACGGCTTTCGCTCGTGCGCTTTCAGAGAGACGAGCTGGGGCGGAACGATGCGAGCGGTGAACCAGACGCAGAAACCTGCGCCAAGCTCGAAGAGCTCCACGGCGTATGAGCGAAGCCCGACATCGCTACCCCGTGGCACGAAACGCTCCCAACTGCATCGTACTTGGAGAGCCCCAAGTGCTGGTACTGGTGGGTGGCACGGTGGACCCGGGCAACCTCTGGGCCGACGAAAACGCGAGCGGAGAGACGACCCACAGCCGGGGCCACAGCCAGCCCGGTGAGCGGGGCGTGGAGCCGTACTGGCACAAGGCGCAGCGCGAGCTCCGCGACGCCCACGACAAGAACTGGTACTGGGAGGACAACGACCGATTGCGTGCCGCGATTGGCGAGCTCCAGGCTCGACATCCCAATCTGCACGTGTTCACCGCCCACGGCTGGAGCGGAGACAACTCTCCCAGAAATCGCGAGATCGCAGGGCGCTACCTGTGCGATCGCCTGTGCGGGGGAGGCGGCGAGAAGGCCTATTACGAGAGCTGGCTCAAGCGGCCTGTCGGCATCCACCTCCTGGGGCACTCGCACGGCGGCAACGTCATCAACGAATTTACCAAGCGGGCGGCCGAATCTTCGGCGTGGCCCGCCAAGTGGAAGGTTCGCAGCATCACCTACCTCTCGACCCCGTTTTTCAAGACGTTGCACCAGGTGAACACCGAGCGTTTCGATCCCGACTGCGCCATTCTCAACGTCTTCAACAAGTATGATCTGACGCAGCGCGTGATCGCCGACTTCAGCCTGCTTCAGCTCAACGGGGCGCTCACGCTGATCGGGATTCCAGAGATCGCCGCAAAATGCCGCGAGATGCACTTCGACGTGCGCTGGTTCGACGCGCTCAAGCAGGTCGTATTGGTGGACCGAGATCCGAGCTTATTCGGCGTCGATCCCACTCTGTTGATGGCTCCTGGTCCCGCGCAGGAAATGTATCGAGGCGTCGCGGAGCTGCTCGACCGCGCAGACGAGGTGGTCGGCCTTGCCCTCGACGCGGTCGCCCGCTTTGAGCGCGGCATCGTGTATCCGCTCGCCCAGCAGATGGTCGAGCGCGGTTGCCGTGGCCGCAGGATATTGAGCGCACCGTTGGCGAGCGCGTTGCGCAAAGAGCTCGCACAGGTTCGCGCCGGGCTCGAGCCGACCCGCCATGCCATGCGGGCGCGCCTGGCCAAGGGTGTGTTTCCCATCACCGGCCTGTTCGACGACCTGCATCTGAACGCGTTCTTGGTGCCTGTCGCGCGCCTGCTAGATGTAGATGCCGATACGCTGGAAGGCCGGCTGTGCCGCTTGATTTACGACGTATTAATCGAGCAGATCGACGTCTTCGACAACACGGAGGCTTCGCCCGCCCGCCAGCTCGCGGGGACCCCCTTCGAGTCGCACATCTTGCAGTTCGACGTGACAGAGCAGGATCGCTACGGCACTGTCGATGAGACAAAGCCCTACGCTCAGCACTTCGATTCGTTCATTTCGCACCTGGAGGTGACCGAGCGAAGCTACGAGCACACCAAGGCATACCGAGACCTGATGGAGATCGTGTTCAGTCTGGTTGCCCAGCACGAGTTCGCGCCCGAATTCGTGCAAAAGCTGGAGCCCTATCTGGCGCAGCTGCTCGATGAAGACATCCTTCCGTGGCGTACGCGCATCCGTAAGTGGGTGTCCGATCCGCGCGTCCACGTCTTCATCGATGCCGTGTTGAAGCTCGTGCACATGCTTCAGGCATACATCGACATCATTCGCACTCGTCACGTCGGCTTGGTTGTTCCAATCGCCGTTGTCTCACCAGAGCCGGGGGACCCACCTTACGGAGACCTGGACTACTTGATGCGCAAGGCTCACTCCGTGAGTCGTCGGGAGCTATACGAGGAGCCCAATGTGCGAGGGGCGCTTTCTGATCAGTTTTTGCGACGGCGACGCTGATCCCTCGTAGCATTGCCTTCCGGGATACAGTACCCCACCGACCCTTCGGCGCAACGTCGGCCATCAGTCCAGATCGCACCGCTCAGTTGAGCTCCCTGCAGGTCTTCTGGGTACGGCATCACGGCGTTTCGCAGGTCGGCACCGCGCAGGTCGGCCCGGCGCAAGTCGCTTTTCACGAGGACTGCCCACCGTAAGTTAGCTCCGCGGAGATCCGCGCCGCTCAAGTGCGTACCACCCCAGGATGCGTCGAACGGATGCTTCGGCCGTGTTCGGTGATACCCTCCGTAGAGTCCGTGGAAGCTCACGTCTTTCAGATTGGCATCCCGAAGAATCGCACCGCTCCAGTCGGCCGCATCAGGGTTGACGATTGTGTGGAGATCCAAGCCATCGAAACGCGTACCATTGAGCGTGGAGCCAGAAAAGCGGACACCCTCGATCTTTGCGTCGCGAAAATCCGCCTGCCTCACATCACCACTGAGCGACGCATCCGTGAGATCGGCGCCCCGAAAATCCGCCCCACGCAAGTTTCCATCCATGCCGGCCCCTCTGAGCCGCGTATTGCGCAGATCCGCGCCCGCGAGCTCGGCGTGCAGCAGGAGACAGCCCTCGCATTCGCGGGTCGTGAGCAGGCGCCGCTCGAAACCTTCCACCGCAAGGCGCTGGGATAGCCATTCCTTGGCCTTCTTCTCCTCGGGCGTGGGCTCCGGGTGCATCCATCCGCAGCTGTAGGCGACGACCTCTTGCTGGACCAAGCCGCAACCGACGACGACCAGCACCCACGAGAGCATGGCCCACGATCGCGCCCGAAAGGAGCCGCTGCTGGACCTGTGGGTGGTCGGCGTCACTGCGGCCTTTCTGCGAGAGTCCAACGTGGAGCCGAGAGCCAAGCGGCACGTGCGGCTGCGTGAGAGGAAGCGTACGCGACGCGGTCGACAGTGCACCAAGGAGCGGCGCCGTCGCCACACGCATCACCGCG
>CAZYWR010000082.1:0-3182 GCA_964651185.1 uncultured Polyangiales bacterium | reverse complement strand
TCTCAGCGCGGAGGATCGACGTAGTCGACCAGCTCTCCGCGGAACGTGCGCAACGTCGTGACGCCCTCCGCGCGGGCCACCACGGAGTTCGGGACCACCGGCACTTTTCCGCGTCCACGGGGGGTGTCGACGATGAACTTGGGGAGCGCGATGCCGCTGAGTCGGCCCTGCAACGCCTCCATGATCGCGAGCCCGACATCGAGCGGCGTACGCAAGTGGCCGGTCCCGCGCACCGGGTCTGCTTGCAGCAAGTAGTAAGGCCGCACGCGGGCGCGCACGAGCCCGCGGAACAGCGCCTCGAGCACGCTCGCGTCATCGTTCACGCCGCGCAGGAGCACGGTGTGGTTCATCACCGGAATGCCGTGATCGACGAGCATGGCGCAGGCGCGCTGCGCGGCGGGCGTGAGCTCGCGCGGATGGTTGAAGTGCGTCATCAGCCACGGCGCGGGATGACGTCTCAATGCCTGGCATAGGTCGGGCGTGACGCGCTGCGGCAAGGTGACGGGCACGCGCGAGGCGACGCGCACGTCGCCGATGCTTCCGATCGCGGCCACCCGTTCGAGCAGGGCTGCGATGCGCTCATCGGCCATGACCAGCGGGTCGCCGCCGGACACGATCAACTCTTGGATCTCTGGATGGTCCCGGAGGTAGGCGAATGCCGGCTCGAGGGCCGCGAGCGCGCGCGTGCCGCCGCCGTGACCGACCATGCGCGAGCGCGTGCAGAAGCGGCAGTAGACGGAGCAGCGATCGGTGGCGAGTAAAAGTGCCCGGTCTGGGTAGCGCTGCACCAAGTGCGGCGCTACTTCGTTGGCTTCCTCACCGAGGGGGTCGCGCAGGTCGCCGGGAACTTCGTTCGCTTCGTCCGCCAGTGGTATGCACTGGCGACGAATCGGGCAGTACGGATCATCGCGCGCGATGAGACTCGCGTAGTACGGTGTAATCGAGAGAGGAAGACCGCCGCGCAGTGCGCGTTGTACGCCGGCGCGTTCCGCCGCTGTGAGCGCCACATGTCGTTCGAGCGCAGCGAGATCCGTGATCGCGTGGGCCAGCTGCCAACGCCACGCGGCCGCGTCGTGCTCGTGCAGATCGTCGGCGGTGCGCTCGAGTGGGAGTTTGTGCATCGGGCGGAGGATAACGGCCGCTTTACTGTCAGCAAGCACGGCGGTGAAGAGCGCGACAGGCGTACGGAGTGCACGCTGGCTCGTGCGAGCGAACGTCGTCGTGCGCGCTTGCACGCGCGCGAAATATTGTCGCGCGTTCGCCGCGACGGGTGCGTTCACGCGACGCGTGCGCTACACACCTCAAGTCGCCAGCTGCGTGCCCGCGCGACACCGTCGACGCCGCTCTGCCCCGGACGAGAGCGGCGCCGTGCTGGCCGGGGGCTCGGTCTCCTTTCGAAAGGAGCCGTGCCTGAAGTCGAATCCTCAACCGGAGAGCTCAGACGCGATGACTACGACGGCGCTCACGAACAATCCCCACCTTCTGTCGTGGGTCGACGAAATGGCCAAGCTGACCAAGCCCGATCGCATCACGTGGGTCGACGGCAGCGAAGCCGAGTACCGGCGACTCACCGAGGTGGCCCTCGCAGAAGGCGCCATCGAGCCGCTCAATCAAGAGAAGCTGCCCGGCTGCTACTACAGCCGCAGCGCGCCCAACGACGTCGCGCGCGTCGAGCACCTCACCTTCATCTGCACGCCCACGAAGGAAGAGGCGGGCCCCACCAACAACTGGATGGCACCCGCAGACGCGTACAAGAAGCTGCGCGGCCTGTTCGACGGCGCGATGAAGGGGCGCACGATGTACGCGATCCCCTACGTGATGGGCCCGCTCGGTTCGCCCATGTCGAAGATCGGCATCGAGCTCACCGACAGCGTCTACGTGGTGCTCAACATGCGCATCATGACGCGCATGGGAAAGCCCGCGCTCGACATGCTGGGCAACTCGAACGACTTCAACCGCGGCCTGCACTCGACGCTCGACGTGAATCCTGAGCGTCGTTTCATCTGCCACTTCCCGCAAGACAACACGATCTGGTCGGTCGGCTCGGGCTACGGCGGCAACGTGCTGCTCGGCAAGAAGTGCCTCGCGCTGCGCATCGGCAGCTATCTCGGCAAAAAGGAGGGCTGGCTCGCCGAGCACATGCTGATCCTGGGCGTCGAGAGTCCGACCGGCGAGAAGCACTACGTCGCGGCGGCCTTCCCGAGCGCCTGCGGCAAGACCAATTTCGCGATGCTCATCCCGCCCCAGCACTACAAAGGCTGGAAGGTCACGACCGTCGGCGACGACATCGCTTGGATGCGCGTGGGCGAAGACGGGCGGCTTTGGGCGATCAACCCCGAGGCGGGCTACTTCGGCGTGGCACCGGGCACGAGCATGAAGTCCAACGCCAACGCCATGCAGGCCACGCGCAAGGACACGATCTTCACGAACGTCGCGCTCACGCCGGACGGGGACGTCTGGTGGGAGGGCATGACGGACGAGCCGCCGTCGGAGCTGATCGACTGGCAGGGACAGCCCTGGACGCCCGACAGCGGCCGTCCGGCGGCGCACCCGAACGCGCGCTTCACGGCTCCGATCAGCCAGTGCCCGTCGCTCGACCCCGAGTGGGACAACCCGGAGGGAGTGCCGATCAAGGCGTTCGTCTTCGGCGGCCGGCGCCGGGAGGCCGTGCCGCTCGTCTATCAGGCCTTCAACTGGAGCGCCGGTGTTTACACCGGAGCCACCATGGGCTCGGAGACCACGGCCGCGGCCGTGGGCCAGGTGGGCGTCGTGCGCCGCGACCCGATGGCCAAGCTGCCGTTCTTCGGATACAACGTGGGCAACTACTTCGAGCACTGGCTCGAGATGCAGAAGCGCATCAAGAACCCGCCGAAGATCTTCATGGTCAACTGGTTCCGCCAGAAGGACGGCAAGTTCGTGTGGCCCGGCTTCGGCGACAACATGCGCGTGCTGAAGTGGATCGTGGACCGCGTGGAGGGCAAGGTGCCGGCGCGCGAGACCGTGGTCGGCCTGGTGCCGCGCGAGGGGGACATCGACACCAACGGCCTCGACGCCCAGCCCGGCGATCTGGAGGCCGCCATGCGCATCGATCTGGGCGAGTGGAAGCAGGAGCTCGAGGGCCAGGGCGAGTGGTTCGAGAAGATCGGTTCGACGCTGCCCAAAACGCTCAAGCTTCAACGCGA
>CAZYWR010000081.1:0-2533 GCA_964651185.1 uncultured Polyangiales bacterium | reverse complement strand
TGGTGCGCGAGCTCTCCGACGCGGAGGCCTTCGAGGCCGCCCTGGTCGAGAACCTGCAGCGCGCGGACCTGAACCCGGTGGAGACGGCGCGCGCGTTCCAGCGCTTGATCGAGGAGCACCAGCACACGCAGGAGAGCGTGGCCCAGCGCGTCGGCAAGGATCGCTCCACGGTCACCAACGCCCTGCGCCTGCTGCGCCTGCCCGACGCCGTGCTCGAGCTGATGGAGACGGGCCAGCTCAGCGAGGGCCACGGCCGCGCGCTCTTGGTGGCCAACGATCCGAACGCCATGCTCAAGCTCGCCCGCTCCGCCGTGGAGAAGGGCTGGAGCGTGCGCGAGACCGAGCGCGCGGCGCGCTTCGTGAGCCAGGCGGCCAAGGCCAAGGAAGGCGAAGAGAGCAAGGCCAAGAGCGCCAACGTGCGCGATCTGGAGGCGCGCCTGTCGCGCTCGCTCGGCTCCAAGGTCAACGTGGCGGACCGCCACGGCAAGGGCAACATTCAGATCCACTTCACGAGCTACGACGAGCTGGATCGCCTGCTCGAAAAATTCTTCGCCTGAGTCGGCCGTGGTCGCAGAGCTCCTCGACGGAAAGGCCATCGCCGCCCGCGTACGCAGCGAGATCGCCGCGCGCGCTTCGGCGTTTCGCGAGCGCGCCGGCCGGCCGGCCGGCCTCGCGCTCGTGCTGGTGGGCGACGACTCGGCTTCGCACGGTTACGTCGCCAGCAAGGAGCGCCTCGCAAAGCAAGCGGGCATCCAGAGCGCCGTGCATCACCTGCCCGCGCGCGCGCCCCAGGCGCTCGTGCTCGCGAAGCTGGTCGAGCTCAGCGCGGATCCCGCGGTCGACGGCATCCTCCTGCAGTTGCCGCTGCCGCACGGGCTCGACGCCGCCAAGCTGCTCCACAGCATCGATCCGAACAAAGACGTGGACGGACTGCACCCGCTGAACCTGGGCTTGCTGGTGAGCGGTGCCCGAGGATTGCGTCCCCCCACCCCGCTCGGTTGCATACGTATGCTCGAAGAGACCGCGGTGGAGCTCGCGGGGCGTTCGGCGTTGGTGATCGGCCGCAGCAACCTCGTGGGCAAGCCCATCGCGCTCATGCTGCTCGCGAGGCGCTGCACCGTGACCATCGCGCACTCGCAGACGCGCGCGCTCGATCGACGCGTGCGCGAGAGCGACATCATCGTCGCTGCGGCCGGCGTACCCGAGCTGGTGCAGGGCGCCTGGATCAAGCCGGGCGCGATCGTGATCGACGTCGGCCAAACCCGCGTCGGCGACAAGCTCGTGGGCGACGTCGAGTTCGCGCCTGCGCGCGAGCGCGCCTCCTGGATCAGTCCTGTGCCCGGCAGCGTGGGCCCGATGACGATCGCCATGTTGCTGCAGAACACGCTCGACGCCGCGGAGGCCAGATTTGCGGCGACGGCGGTCGCGGCGGTCTAGACGACCGAGCCGCGCCCTGCGCCCAGGCTGCCGGGTGCCGCCGCAGCGGGCTGCACCCCCTCGCTCAGCGCCGCGCGCGCCGCGCGGGCCCAGCGGCGCCAGACCACGCCAACCACGATCACGATGCCGAGGCTCAGCCACTGCGAGGTGCTGAGCCCGAAATAGATGCCGCGATCGTCTGCGCGGAACTCCTCGATCACGGAGCGCAGGAGCGCGTAGGCGATCAGTGCGACCAGCGCGACCTGACCGTCGAAGCGCTTGCGCAGCGGCCCCCATACGCTGAGCGTGACCGAGATCGCGAGGCAGCCCGCAGCCTCGTAGAGCTGCGTGGTGTGCACCGGCAACGAGACCATGCCCGGGTGCGCGAGCAACCCCGCGCGAAACTGTCCTTCGCTCGCGGGCGACCACCCGGGAAAGCTCGTGCCGACTGCGCGATGCGTCACTTCGCCGTAACAACAGCCGGCGAGAAAGCAGCCGATCCGCCCGAAGAACAGGCCCATCGCCACGCCCATCGCGGTCATGTCGGACACCTTGCGCAAGGGCAGCCGGTCGCGCTTGGCGATGGCCGCCACCGCCCACGTGCCGCCGATCAAGCCGCCGTAGTAGGCGAGGCCGCCGTTGTAGAACTTGGCCCACGCCAAGCAGTCGCGACTCGCGGGATGGCAAGCGCGCGCCGCAGCGTCCCACAGCCCCTTGGCCTCTGCGCATTGCGTTTCGGTGATGCGCCAAGCCACGCGCGCTGGGTCGGTGCACAGGTGAACGTAGTCCCAGAAGTAGCCGTCCGCGAGCACGTGCAGCAGGCGGCTGCCGACGATACCTCCGAGGATCGAGGCCAGACCGCAGTCGATGATCGACTGATGGTCGACGCCGACGCGCTTGGCCCAACGCACCACGCTGTAGATCGCGACCGCGAAACCGAACAACAGCAGCGTGAAGTATGCCGAAACGGGCTCGCCGAAGACCTCGCCGAAGCTCGGGTACATCGCTCGGCCTTAGCGCGCGTCTTGGGACGCAGGCTTCACGGCCGCCGGATCGGCCGCGGCGCGCGGTTTCTTCATGCCGTCGAGCAGGAGCAGCGCGACGCCCACCGTGATCG
>CAZYWR010000080.1:0-5894 GCA_964651185.1 uncultured Polyangiales bacterium | reverse complement strand
CGTTCGGCGATCGCGCTCACGGCGAGCCGCCCGGCCAGCCCACGAGCAGGCCGTGCTCCTCCAACAGCTCGATCGTCTCGGCCGCCGGCAGGCCCACGACGTTGGTGTAGGAGCCGTGCACCTCGCGCACCAACGCTGCGCCGAGCTCCTGGATGCCGTACGCGCCAGCTTTGTCCATGCCCTCGCGGCTCGCCACATATCCGCGCAGCGTGGCGTCGCTGAAGTCGCGAAAGCGCACGCGCGTCGCGATCACGCGCGCCGCCAGGCGGGCCTCCGGCGCGAGCCAGAGCGCGACGGCGCTGTATACGACGTGCTCCCGCCCGCGCAGCGCCCGCAACATGCGTTCGCTGTCCGCCAGGTCTCTGGGCTTCTCGAGCAGCTCCCCCTCGAGGACCACCGTGGTGTCGGCGCCGAGATAGCCGGCGTCGGCAGAGTGCCGGGCCGCGACCGCTCGCGCCTTTTCGCCGGCCAAACGTTCCACGTACGCGGCCGGCACTTCGCCCGGCGCGCGCCGCTCGATCAGATCGGCGGCTTCTACGCTGAAGCGCAGGCCGAGCTGCGCCAAGAGCTCGCGCCGGCGCGGCGAGGCCGACGCGAGCACCAGCGGGCGCGTCTGCTTCACGCGCGCTCTCCCGCCTCGCGACGCTTTACCCGGCGCACGTACGTGTGCGCGGCCTGCACCGGATCGAGCCGCAGGCACTTGGCCATCTCCGCGACGAAGCCGCGCACGTACACGAGCGCGGGCAGCGCGCTGAAATCGTCACGTTCGAGCGCCTCCAGGTAGGCGAGGCTGATCTTGGTACGGCGGCTGATCTGTTTCAGCTCGAGGCCCTGCGACTCGCGCACGGCGCGCAGGAGTGCGCCGTCGAATTCGGTCTCGGGCGTGATCGCGGGAGCCGGCGGGAGCTCGCGCGCGCGCGCCTCGGCCGGCGCCTCCTCCGGCTGCGCCGGATCGAGGTCGGGGAACACCGTCAGCTCGTACGGCCGGCGGCGCGCTTGATCGAGCAGCACGTCGAACGCCTCATCGAGCCGCGCGCGCACGCCTTCCAGCTCCTCCGCCGAGTAGAGCCCGTAGCAACACAGCGCGTCCGCGGCGTACACGTCGCGCATGCGGCGGTGCGCGCGGCGGATCTCTTCGTCGGTGGCGCCGCGGTCGATCTCGAGGAGATCGTGATGCGAGCCACGCGGCACCGAGCGCGCAGGCCGCGCGGGAGCCTTGCCCGAGTCGAGCGCCAGCAGGCGGCGCGCCAGCTTCTCGAGGCTCTTGCTCGCCTTCGTGCCCGGACTCTTGACCAAGAGCGGCCGGCACTCGCGCACGCACGCCCAGACGTTGTCGTCGTAGTCGACGTAGCCGAGGTAGCGCAGGCTCACGCCGAGGCGCTGCCAGGCGGCGCTGCAGATGCTTTCCCCGAGCTCGAGGTCGGTGCGCACGCGGGCCTGGTTGACCACGAAAGACAGCTCCTGACGGGCCAGCAGATCGCGCGCGCGGCCCGCGAGCGCGTGTTCGTCGGCTTCGAGCGCCGTCACGAGCTCGCGCGGCACCGGGAGGCCGCCGAGCTCGTCCGCGATCGCGATCATCGTCACGCGCTGCTCGTCGTCGTCGGCCAGGCGGGTCAGGCTCCGCAGGAAGAGCGCGCGCACGAAGCGATAGGTGCTCTCGACCGCGGGCGGCTCCGGGACGGTCACGTACAGCGCGAGGTCCGCGGACAGATAGACGTCGAGCAGCTCGGCTTCGACCCCTGCGCCGAGATCGAGCACGAGATAGTCGCAGTCGATCGCCGCGAGCGCCTCGAACAGCTCGCGCCGGCTGCGGGATGGCGCCTGTCCGGCGTGGCCGTCCGCGACGCCGCCCTGGAGAAAAAACAATCCCGGCACCTCCGTCGCTTCGATGGCGAGCGGAGATGCCGCCTGCGTGCGCGCCGCCTGCGCGGGAAGGCGCGGCGGCACGCCTAGCAAGGTGTGTAAGTGTGCTCCCGAGCGATCGGCGTCGACGACCAGCGTGGTGCGGCCCAGGGTCGCCAGATAGATGGCCAAGTTGCACGTGATGACGGTCTTGCCCGCGCCGCCCTTGGCGCCGGAGATCGCGATCGTACGGCGCGGTTTGGTGCCCGTACGTTTCAACCCGGAGGAGCCTGCGAAGGGCGGAGCGGACGCCCGCCCAGCGGCTTGCGCGCGCACTTGATCGCCAGACGGTTCGACGGCCACGACTCCGTTCTCTATCAATCCCCGGCAGCGCGCGCAAACGTGCGGTTTCGATGCGGCGCGGCTTGTGCGATGATCCCAGCCGCGTGGGTGCGGTGGCGCTGGAGCGGGCCGGCACGTGCCTCCACCGACCGCGAAGGGGACCGCGGGCATGACTCGTCTGCTCATCGTCGAGGACAGCGCCACGCAGGCGGAAGCGCTGCGAGCCGTGTTGGAGACCGCCGAATATGACGTCAGCGTGGTCCACGACGGGCAGCAGGCGCTCGAGGCCTGTGCTCAGCAGACGTTCGACATGGTGCTGTCCGACGTCAACATGCCCTACATGTCGGGCTTCGAGCTGTGCACGAAGATCAAAGCCTCGCCCGCGTTGCACCAGCTGCCCGTGATCTTGTTGACCTCGCGCAGCGATCCGATCGCGATCTTGCGCGGGCTCGAGTGCGGCGCGGACAACTTCATCACCAAGCCGTACGAAGAGGAATTCCTGCTCGATCGCGTCCGCCACATCCTCGCCGGCCGCAAGCGCGGCCGGCGCGTCCAGGTCGGCGTGGAGGTCACGTTTCTCGGGCGCCAGTTCGTCATTACCTCCGAGAAAGAGCAGATCCTCGATCTGCTGGTGTCCACGTTCGAAGAGATCGTGCGCAGCAATCGCGAGCTCGAATCGCGCACGGTGGAGCTCAGGCTGATCCTCGAGAACATCGCCGATGGGGTCGTGGTCGCGGACGAACGCGGGCAGCTGGTTCTGTCCAATCCGACGGCGGAGCAGCTGCTCGGCGCGGGCGCGTTGATCCGGCGCCCTGCGCACTGGAGCACGGAGCACGGCCTGTTCCGCCTCGATCGGCGCACGCCCGTCTTGCCGGAGGAGATGCCGCTCGCGCGGGCGCTGGCCGGCGAGTCGCTCGACGAGGTCGAGCTGTTCGCGCGCACGCCGCAGGCGCCGCACGGTACGTACATCTCCGTCTCGGCGCGGCCGCTGCGCACCGATTTCGGACGCATCCGGGGCGGCGTGGTCGCGTTTCGCGATATCAGCGAGCGCAAGCGCATCGAAGCGCTGATCGAGGCGCAGGCCAATGAGGTGTCGCGCGCCAAGGAGCGCGCGGAGCAGGAGAGCCGCTACAAGTCCCGTTTCCTGGCCAGCATGTCGCACGAGCTCCGCACGCCGCTCAACGCCATCATCGGCTTTTCGGAGCTGCTCGATCAGGAGATCTTCGGTTCGCTCGGCGCGCGCCAGAAGGAGTACGTCGGCTACGTGCTGCAGAGCGGCCGGCACCTGCTCGCGCTGGTGAACGACATCTTGGATTTGTCGAAGATCGAGGCGGGCCGCATGGAGCTCGCGCGCGAGTGGGTGGCGCCGCTGCGCTTGATCGACTCCGTGCAAGGGAGCGTCCAGCCGCTCGCGCAGAAGCAGGGCGTGGAGCTCGAGCTCGAGCTGTCGGCGCAGCTGCCCGATCTCTACGTCGACGAGATGCGGCTCCGGCAGATCCTCTACAACCTCCTGTCGAACGGCATCAAGTTCACGCCGGCGGGCGGGCGCGTGTCGCTCAAGGTGGAGCTGCGTGCGGACAAGTTCTGCATCGAGGTCACGGACACGGGCGTCGGCATTCGTGAGGAGGATCTGCCGCGCCTGTTCCGCGAGTTCGAGCGCATGGAGGAGAGCTCGCAGCGCAAGACCGAAGGTACCGGGCTCGGCCTCGCGCTCACCAAGCGCCTGGTCGAGCTGCACGGCGGCACGATCCGCGTAGAGAGCAAGCCCGGCGCGGGCTCGAAGTTCACGGTCTCGTTACCTGCTTTCGGAGGCCGGAGCGGCGGCAAGGACGCCGATCGCGTCGTCCCTGACGCGCCTGGCGAGGCGCCCATCCTGGTGGTCGACGACGATCCGGCGGCCGCGGAGCTGATCGCCAATCCCTTGCGCGCGGCGGGCCTGTCCGTGGCGATCGCGCACGACGCGAGCGCGGCGCTCGAGATGGCCGAGCAGCTCGCGCCGGCCGCGATCACGCTCGACCTGCATATGCCCGGCGTCGACGGCTGGGCCGTGCTCCGGCAGCTGAAGCGTTCGCCCGCGACCGCGCGCATCCCGGTGATCGTCTGTTCGGTCGTGGACGAGCCGTCGCGCGCGCTCGTGCTCGGCGCGACCGACTGCCTGATCAAGCCGATCGCGGGCGACGAGCTCTTGCGCTCGCTCGAGGCGGTGGGCGTGCCTCTGCATCGCATCGCCGGCTTGCGCGTGGCGCTCGTCGGCTGCGAGCTGGATCGGGCGGCCGAGCACCTGCGCGCGGCGCACAGCTCCGTGACGCGCGGCACTTCGCTCGCGGAGATGGCGCGCGCGAGCGACCCGCCCGACGTCGCCATCGTCGATCTAACCGCGGATACGGCCGTGCAGGTCCAGAGCTTGGGCGGCGCAGATCGTCTGCCTTATCCGGTGATCGCGCTCATCGACGGGGCCGAAGGGAGTCCCGCCTGGCTCCGCACGCTGGAACAGCTGGCGGAGCGCGAGGCCCGCGAACCGGATCGCTTGGTGCGCGCGGTGCACGAGGCCGCCCGCCGCCGCAGCAGCCCGGAGTGGTACGCCGGCACCGGCCTGCCCGGACCGACTAGTCTGCTCGCCCACCTGCGCACGCAGATGGCGGACACACGCGCCGAGGGCGCGGATTTGCTCCTCGCGATCGCGGAGATCGCGGTGCCGAGCGCGCCGGTCGCGGCACCTTGGATGCAGCTGCTCTTTCAGCGCCTGCGCCAGACCGACTTCCTCGCCGCTGCGTCCGAGCGTCGGGTCGCCTTGGTCGTGCACGCGGCGACGCAAGAGGACCTGGCTGGCTTGCGCCAGCGCTTTTGCGCGGTGCTGACGGTGATCCTCGGCCTCGACGTGCGCGCGGTGAGCATCCTGTCACCGGCCGCGGGACAAAGCGCGGAGGATCTGTTCGGCGCTTGCTTGGGGCCGCTCGACGCGCTTCCGAACTGAGATCGACTTGCGCGCCGCTCAACCGCGCCAGGTCGCTTCGATGGCATCGAGCGAATCGCCGAAGGCCGTCGCGTCCGACACCCGGACCGAGACCGAGCAGCCGCCCGCCTGTTGCAAGCCCTCGTCGAGCATGCCGAGCATCGCGATGGTCAAGTCGAGCGGGAGGCGAACGGACGCGCCGTCAACGGAGCCGGCCGGCGCGCGGATCTCGAGGCGGCCATAGCCACGGCCCAGCGTGCGTACGCGCGCCTCGCCGAGGCCGAAGTAGCGGCGCCATAACTCTGCGGCGTGCGAGAAAAAGAGCTCGGGAGTCGCATTGCTGCTCAGCCAACCCTCGCGCAGACCACGTTTGGCGAAGCTCCGGCCGCCCGCCCCGATCTCGCTACGATCGCCGCGGCCGAGCCCGCGATCGAGCGCGCGGAGCGCGCGCGCGAGCGCGGTCGCTTCACAGGCCGCGAGTGCGCGCTTGGCCTCGGGCTCGAATGGCGCGATCACCTCCCCTACCTTCTCTGCGCCGAAGCGCGCGTTGAAGTGAGCGAGCAGACCGCGTGCGAGGGCTTGATGCACACAGCCCAGACGCGCGCCGGCCTCGCCCGCGCGCACGCTCGCGCGCTCCGCGCGGCTGGCCGCACCGCCCTTGCGCGCGTTCCCGCCTGCGCTTGCGCCCCACGCGCCTAGGCCAGGCTCGCCCGCGCCAGTGGCTGGCTCGAGCGCGCTTCCGTGGTCGTGTGCAGGC
>CAZYWR010000079.1:0-6694 GCA_964651185.1 uncultured Polyangiales bacterium | reverse complement strand
CAGCACGAGCAAGGAGTAGATGTCGATCAGAGTGAAGAGGAGAGCCATGAGCCTTCGAGCTGAAGCGCGAGCTCGCGCCGGTCAAGCGGAGCGCGACGTCCGGCGCTCTGCCTCGGCAAACTTCGGTGAGATCGCCTACCGCCAAGGAGAGCAACGAGATGGTGCCGAGCTTCGAACCGGCGCTGCTCGGGCTGGAGGCCGACATCGAACTTACTCCGGTCATGACCGCGGAAGAACTGGCCGCTGGGTTCAAAGCGCTCGGCTGAGATCACGCGACATCATTGCGCCCATTCTGCTCGTCAGGAGCGGCTTGGCAGCGCATGGTAAAATGGCAAGACATCCACGAACGGCGTGCGATCGGGCGGGCCGTCGGCGTACAGATAGAGGCCGACTCGGCCGGGCGCGAGCGCCGTGATCGTGGACGAGCGCGTGCCGTAGGCCGGCGTGCGAACGCATAGCGCCGCGAGCTGGCGCAAGAGCTCAGGGCCGAAGCGCGCCGCGGCGCCGGGATCTCGAATCGCTTCCGGCGGCGGCAGCTGGCCGTCCGCGAGCGCCACCTCGAGGCCACGTACGAGCGTGGGCAGGTCCGCCGTGGCGAGCGGCTCGATCAGCTGTCTGGCGCGCGCCACCTTGGCGAAGTCGGGGTTGTCGAGGCGATCGTTCGGGAGCACGTGGATGCCGGCGGGCGCCGGCTCGATCTCGAGCTCGCGCCGGCCGCTGCGCGCGTAGGCCACGAACAGCTCGCCCGCGTCGCCCCACATCAAGTTGAACGCGTTGTACTCGCGGCCGTCGAGGTTCTGTACGTAGCGCGTCACGGCGCTCGCCGTCCCGAGCTCGAGTGCGTGCAGGACGATCTCGCCGCGCGAGCGCTTGTTCGGTTCGGCGCCTTCGATGGTGCGCTGATTGGTGACGCCGACCGCGAGGCCGTCTTGGGTCACGCCGAACCAGGTGCCGCCGGCGACGAGATCGCGGCCGCCGACCGCGCTGGGCGAGTCCAGCAGGCGCACTGGCCCGGAGGTCGCGCGCGCGAAGAACTCGTCGCGGTTGGTCGCGAGCACGAGCGGATAGTCGGCGCGGACGCCGCGCAGCGCGATGATCGTACACACGCAGAAGGTGTAGCGCCCTCGCGGCGCGTGATCGACGCCGAGGGCTGACTAGCGGCCGTCCGGTCGCACGTGTTCGAAAACGTAGTTGAGGCCGAGTGAGGTGGCTTTCTGCAGCTCCTCTTCGCTTCTTACGGTCCAGCACAGAAGCGGCATCGCGGCGCTGCGCGTGATCCACTGCGCCCACGCGTTCGGGAGCGCGGCGAGCTCGTAGTTGACGAAGTCGGGCCACGACCACGCGATCGTGCACAAATACCGCGAGGCCAAGCGCTCGACGCGCGAGATGCCGGGGTAACGCAGGGCGCCCGCGAGCTGCCCGCGTATCATCGCGGGCGCGTGGCGGCGAAACCACGCGACCGTCAGCGGCTGAAACGATTGCACCGCGAATGGTCCCGCGTAGCGCGTGAGCTGCGCGTATACGGCCGATTCGATGCCGGGTCGCAGCGGCCGATTCTTGATCTCCACGAGCAGCGGCACGCGGCCGGCTGCCAGCGCGAGCACATCGGCCAGGGTGGGAATGCGCTCGCTGGTTTCGAACAGGTGATACTGGCGGATGCTGTGCCGGTCTTCGTCGATCAGCGCGCGCGCCGAGCCCGCGGCGCGCGCGAGGTCGTTATCGTGGAAGACCACGAGCTCGCCGTCGCCGAGCATCTGCACGTCGAGCTCGATCGCGTAGCCCGCGGCGATGGCGCGCTCGAACGCCGCGAGCGTGGTCTCGGGCGCGCCCGGGCCATGAAGTCCGCGATGCGCAAAAGGCGCGGAGGTGAGCCATGCTGGAAGCGGTCGGGCGAGTGGCGCGTGAGCGATCATCGGAGCGTCGGCGAGCGACGCCCTACAATGAACGGCCGCGCATGTCGAACGCTCGCGGCGTGTCCGCGAACACGCGGCGTGCGTCAGGTGACCGGCACGACCATGCGCACGACGACGTCGGGCTTGATCTTCAGCGTGCCCATCATCGCGCTGAACGGCTTGATGCCGAACGCGGGCTGGTGGATCGTCATCTCGGCCTCGTAGTGGCCGTTCACGCGGCGCGCGACGGTGGAGACCGGACGCGTGCAGTTGTTGAGCGCGAGGATGCCCTGGATCTGTAGTCCCTCGGGGCAGGGCGCCACCGCGGTCGAGCGGAAGCGGATCAGAGGGTGGGCGTCGGCGTGCAGCACATCCGCCGCGATCTGCGACTCGATCTTCTTCTTGTCGTCGTTGCTCAGACCATTCTCGCTCTCCGTGCCTTCCTTCATGACGCAGTCGACGCGCAGCGAGCGCGCGTCGATCTCGGCTTCGATGCTGCGCATCTGTTCGTCCACGCGGAGCACGAACCGGGTCGCGCGGTGTTTGAGATCGTGGGCGATCTTCGAGAGCAGGCCCTCTTTGAAGCTGTAAACCAAGCACTCCGCGGTGGTCGCATCATAGGTCGCCATGTGCGTGCTCCTTTCGAGACTGTCGAGGCACGGCTTCAGCAACGTCCGTGCCCGCGCTCCGCGCACGCGCGCGCTCGCATAGCGAGCTGCGGGCGCGCGGAGATCGCGTTGACTGTCCCCCATGGCGGGATGCGGGGCGGGCCGGCTGTGGCGGCGGCCCAACAGGCTCGATGCGACGACTGAGCATGGCAGTCATCAGGTGCGCTCCCTCGCAGTGCGCCCACGCCGTCGGGCGCACAGCGCGACGAGCGCGCCCGCCGCCAGCAGGTGCGCGAGCCCGGGGAGTTGCTTCCCGCTCTGTGAGACGCTGCAGCTCCCCATCTGGCCGTCATCGTCGTCGTCCGCCGCGCCTTCCTGCGCGGTGGCGGCATCGCGTGCAGCTTCTGGCGCGCCAGCGTCCGCGCCGGGTGCTGACGTTGGTGCGGCGTCCTCGCGCAAGGCGATATCGGCGCAGCCGAAGTAGAGATCGCCGGCGGTCGGCAGCTCCCCTGGGTCGAGGCGGTCATACATCACCTGAATGAGCTGTAAGGTGCATTGCTCACAGGTGACGTCGGGTAAGATTACCTCTACGTCTTGGCGCGCCGCGGGCTCGTCGATGATGTCATCGCGCAGTACGTAGCGGCCGTCGCCCGCGGGCTCGTCCGTGCGGGTCGGATCGTCGAACTGGTCTCCTGCGAGGCTGAACGCGACGCGATAGTGGCTCGGGTGATCGATCGTCTCGTTGAGCGTGACCGTGATGGTCTCGCCCGGCCGGAAGGCGGTGACCACATCGCCCCGCTGATTGATGCCGCAGGGGCCCACCTTCTGCGGGCTCGCAGCGCTGCAGTCCGGCCCGGCGCGCGAGACAGGCACCTCCATGCACACGTGCGCGCTCGCTGCGCTCGGCCAGGCCGCGAGCGCCAGCGCAGGGTAGATCGCGGCGGCGCATGCCAGCGCGGGCGGGCAGGATCTGGGCGACATCGTCAGTCTCCTCGGCGCGCGTGCGCCCCGCGCGCGTGTAGCCGCGGCGCGGTCGCGGAATGCACTGCAAGAAGGGTACCGCTACGTTGCTCGGTATGAGTTCACGACCCGAGCCTGCGGTCCGAATGCCGAAGACCGTGGGGGTCGAAGGCGCCTCGGCTACGTCCGTGAACGCTCAGATCGCGCCCGCGTCCCGCCCGGGCGATCAGCCGCCGCTAGCTCGACGTCGCGCTCGCGCGCGGCGGCTTCGCGGTCTGGCGGGGCCGCAGTACGCGGATCGTCCAGCCGTGCTTGTGGACGTTGACCACTGTCGCGGTCTCGACCGTCTCGAACACGCGTCCGAGTCGATACCAGAGCATTCTCGACAGCGGCACGTCGACCATCGAGACGATCATCATGCCGCCGTCATGGAGATACTGCTGGTAGCGCAACAGCACGGCGTTGGGGTCTTTCAGATAGAAGACGATCTCGTTGAAGACGATCACGTCGAAGCGCCGCGGGGGCACGAACGACTCGGCAGAGCCAACGTCGAAGGACGCGTTCGGAATGTTGAGCGCACGCGCCTGCTGGATCGCCTGCTCCGAAATGTCGACACCCAGATAAGATTCCAAGGGCAGACAAGAGATGAACTCGAGCAGACGGCCCGCGCCGCAGCCGACGTCGAGCAACGAAGGTCTGCCCCCCCGGCGAACCAGATGTCCGAGGATCAGCGCGTAGCGATTGGCTTCGTCGGCCGAGCGCAAGGAATCCCAGCGACCGCTCGCGTACTCGCGCTCCCACGCCTCCTTCGAGCTCGCCCCCGGCAGCATGACCGCGAGCGTCGTCGGCAGCGCAGCGACCAGCCGTTCCCACGAATAACGCCTATTCACGGACAGCGTGCATGCCTGGAAAGCGCGGCGCGGTCAAGGGCAACCCGTTCGCGCGTGGCCGGGGCCCTACCTGGCGCTTTCCTTCGAGACCGCGGCCGCGGCGTCGTTCGCGACCTGGCTCGGCGTAAGCTCCCAGGTCCAGCTGCGCAGCGGCGTGCGTACGATCGTCAGGTCTTCGCGCTCGCCATACACGGCGTAGCTGCATCCGCCATGGCTCTTCGCCCGGTACATCGCGTTGTCTGCGCGCGCGAGGAGCTCGCTGCCGGAGCGGCCGTGCTCGGGATAGAAGGCAATACCGATGCTGACGCCGAGCTGGAGCTTCGCTCCCTCGACGCTGAAGGGCATGCGGATCGCCTCGATCACGCGCGCGGCGACGGCGTGCGCGACCGCCGGATTGTCGAGCTTCTCGAGCAGGATCACGAACTCGTCGCCGCCGTGGCGCGCGACCAAGTCCTGCTCGCGTACGGAGTGCGCGACGCGCGCAGCGACCTCGGCCAGCAGGGCGTCACCGACCGGATGACCGCGCTCGTCGTTCACGTGCTTGAAGCCATCCAGGTCGAGAAACAACAGCGCCGCGGTGCCGTTCGTGCCCAAGTCCTGCGACAGCCGCTCGTCGAGGCTCTGATGCAGCCAAGCGCGGTTGGCGAGTCCGGTCAGCGGATCGGTCTTGGCGCTCGCCTGCGCGCTGTGAAACGCGCGGCGCAGCACCTCGAGCGCCTCGCGCGCGCGCGGCTCTTCGCTGCTGCCCTTCGTTGCGCTTTCCAGCTCATGGAGCGCTCGCTCGACGCTTTCGTCGGTGCGACTCCATGCGTGAGGTGGATTCCTTCGGACTTCCTGCATGCGCTTCGTACTGCTCCCCCAGCGACCACTACGGTACGCGCGAGGGCTGACTACGCGCTAGTCCAAGCTGGCTACAAGCCGCCGGATTTGCGCATGTTTGCGTGCTCTTGCTGTAGGCGGCGCCACGGCTTCATCTCGTCCGATGCGAGCGTCTGTGGGCGCACATGCTCGGCGAACGCCTGCGCGCGGAGCGCCGCCCGCCAACACGGAACGTAAGCGGGCTGACGCGACTTACTCGTCACGTTCGAGCTTGTGTCCGTCGAGGCGCTTCTCTTCGAGCTCCTTCTTCTTCTCGCGAAGCGCGCGCTCGGCCTGGCTCATGCCGCGCCTCAAGCGATTTTGCTCGGCCCGCTTCTCCCGCTCTTCGCGGGCCTTCTTCTTCCGATACTTGTTGAGGTTGATCACTTCGCCCATGTCGTGCAGCGTACCGCGTTTCGCGTTCCGACTCGAGACGGCTCTTTCAGCAAACGCGCGCGTCCGGACGTTCGCATCCGCCCCGAACGCCTACCGGGACGTTCGCGTGTCGATGCGACCGCGTCAGCTGCCGACCGTGACGCTGATGCCGCCCAAGCTCTGTCCTAGTGTCGTGACCACGTCGCAGCGATATCGTCCGTGCGCGCCGGCGCCGAGATACTGGCGAGACCAGGGGCGAAACCCGGCGCGGCGGCCGCCGCGCACGTCGACCGGCAGCGCGCGCAACAGCGTCCCGTCGTAACTCCACACGTGTAGCAAGCCGTCCTTGAGTCCGCGCGGGGCGCGGATCGCCGTCCAGCAGACGAGCTCGCGCGGCGCCACATCGAAGTGGTCGCGCACGCCCACCGGCTCGCGCTCCAAGACGCCCGTGCCGATCTTCGCCTCGACCACGCGCAACGGCGCTGGCGGCAGCGCCTGCACCCCGCCCGCCGCGAGCGCGATGGGCAGGCCGAACCCGATCACGATCGACCACGCGCGGCGCGCGCCGACCACGCCGGACACCACGTTGACCAGCGGAACGCCGAACCCGACCACCAGCGCCGAAAGCCAAACCGCGATCCGATGCGGCACGCCGAGCATGGGCAGCGCCGCGTTCCAGCCGACGAAGCTGGCAAAGGCGAGCAACAGCGATCCGAAAAAAGGGCTCCGCAGCACGCGCGCGCACCAAGGGTCCCAGGACACGATCACCACCGCGAGCCCGAACACCGCGGCGAACAGGCACTGCAGCGGCGTCCAGGCGCAAGCCGCGAGGTAGAAGGGCGCGCTGAACAGCAGCGCGTAATGGATGAGCGACTGGTTCGCGAAGGTGCTCAGGAAGCGGACCAGGCGGTGCGCGCGGCCGGCGCGCGCGAGGGGCGCGGGCCGATGCAGGATGGCGACCACGACGAACGCCAGCCAGCTCACGGCCGCCGCGGTGACGATCAGGCCGCCGCGCGATTCGCTGCGGTCCATCGCCACGACGCCGGCCACGCTGACCACCAACGAACCCCACGGGAACAGACGGTCGAGCAGCATCCGCCAGCGCGCCTCG
>CAZYWR010000078.1:0-5204 GCA_964651185.1 uncultured Polyangiales bacterium | reverse complement strand
TTAAGGTTACGAACAGCTCGCCGCCGACGCGCGCGCGCAGCTGCTCGCGTTCCTGCGCTCGCTCTGAGGCTTACGCGCGCGCGTCGCGCAGAGAGTGTCCGAGTGCCGCCCAGGCGACCACTCCGATCACCGCGGCGCAGGGGAACACGGACGCGGGCCCGTAGCTCTCGCCGAGGCGCGCAAAGCTGGCGCTCGCCGCGGTCGCTCCGACGTTGAAGGCAGCGTACATCGCCGTCAGCGCCTCGCCGCGCGCCGGTAACGCGACGCGTCCAGCCGCGAGCGCCGCGAGCGCGGGATAGAAGACGCCGTGCGCGATGCCGTGCAAGAGCCCGAACACGGGTAAGGTCTCCGGTGTGACCCAGGTCATGCCGAGCGCCGCCACGGCGTACAGCTTGAGTGCGTAGAGCGCGCTGCGCCCGTGTCCGACCCGATCCGGCAGGCCGCCGAAGAGCACGCGCATGCACATGGCGCCGACGCTCATGCCCAAGAAGTAACCGCGCATCTCGTGGCCTCCGCGCGCGAGCACGAGCGGCTGGTGCGCGCTCCAGAGCGCGTTGTGCGTGATGCCGACGAGCAGCGCGACGATGAGAATCGATCCGAGCGGACGCAGGAACGAACGTGCGTGTTCGACCGGACCCGAGCGCGTCTGCCCGGCCGGTAGCGGCAGCATGCTCGCGAACACGGCGGAGGTCGCGGCGAGCCCGAAGGCCGCGCTCCAGCCGTAGCGCGCGGCGAGCGGCTCGTGCACGAGCGGGCCGAGCGCGTGTCCGAGCATGCCCGCGGCGCCGTGCAGCCCGAGGGCGCGCGCCATGTTGTGCTCGGGCGCGACCTCCGCCGTCAGTCCCGCGCCGCCGTTGAACACGCCCATGCAGGCGCCGCCCAGCAAGACGGTCAGGGCCGGCATCAGCGCGCGATCGGGCGCCCAAACGAACGCGGAGGCCGCGAGCGCGAAGCACAGCGCGCACGTGCGTACGATCGCCGCCTTGGGAACGCGTCGCATCGCCAGCGCGGCGAGCGGCGAAAACAGGAGCGCGCCGAGCGGTAGTCCCATGCTGATCGGTCCCGTCTGCGCCTGCGATAGACCGCGCGCGGTCATCAGGTACTTGGGCAGCAGCGAGAAGACCGCAAAGCCGAACGTACACAGAAAATGCGATACGACGATCGCGCCGAACCCAGCGCGGAACGCGATCGGAATGGCCGCGGGGCGCGATGAAACGACCGATGGCGACTCAGCGGAATCCATGGAAGCGGACTTTCTTCCAACTGGACGCCGAGCTCGTCGATCCCTCGCGTCCAGGTTGGAGGCGAGGGGGCAGCGGCGGAATCAGCGCGCGCGATCACCCTCGCTTCCGAACCAAATCGGACGCTTGGTGCTGGCATGGCGCGCGAACACGGACTGCATGTCGCGTCGACGCTAGCTGAAAGACCCGGCGCTGTCGAACGGAAACAGGGCTGGGCGCGCGCCAGGGGCCAGCGCTTGGGCGGATGCGTCGCGTCCAAGTGAACGGCACGGGGGCTAAGGAGCTCTCCCCAGGGGTGCGACTGCGGACGAGCGGGTCGTGTGTTCATCGCGTTCGCGGATCTGAGCGTGGGGCGGTCGTCGTTGCGGTTCGTCTTGGAGAGGACTGGACGCGTGAGGCAGAGCCCGCGGTTTGGGTGCGCATCGTCTGATCTTCCCATTGCTTCGGAGGCGGCGATCGTGAGAAGAGCTCACCTATGTGCAAGGACGAGGCGCATACGCATCCGCGTCGAGCCATCCGGGCAAAGCTGCGGCTGTGCTCGACGTGGCTGTGTCTCGCGACCGCCTGCTCGTCGGGGGAAGGGCCGAGCTCCGGAGCCGATTCCGTCGTGTCAGACGAGACGATGGGAGGCCTCGACGCGACGATCGGGACTTCGCAAGCAGACGCGAACTTTCCTGCCGCTCTCGATGCCGGTCGCACTTCGGTCGACGCGGGTGACACGCGAGGAGACGGGGCGCCGAGCGGTGTCGCGTTCGACGCGGCGGCGGTCGAGGCAGGGGTACGTTCGCCGTCCGACGCGGGCGGCGCGTCTGGAGGCGATGCACGCGTGCGCCCGGACGCTTCTGAGCCGTCCGCGTGGCCCGCGCTGACCGCGACGCAGATCGGTGCGCCGAAGCTCGTCTCTGCGACCTTCATCTTGGCCGAGAGTCCGCTCTGGGATCACTGCCATAACCAGATGCTCTTTACGGATGTCGAGGCCTCGGTCATTCACGCGATCGCGCCGGACGGCACGATCAGCGTGGTGCGCAGCAACACGAATTACGCAAACGGCCTTGCGTACGATCGCGAAGGACGCCTGTTGATGGCCGAAATGGGGGGCGGGCGCGGCGGACGCATCACGCGCATCGAGCGAGACGGCAAGTTGACAGTATTGGCAGACAAAGGCCCCGCGGGCGCGCGGCTCCAGACCTCCGATGATCTGGTCGTTCGCTCGGATGGCGCCATCTACTTTTCGGACCCCGTGGTGCCGCACGGCGCCTCGCTTTCGGTTTCGCTCCTTCCGGATCCGCTCTTTCGGCTGGACCCCGGCGCGCTCGCGCCGAAGGAGGTGGCGAGGGTTTTGATGCCGAACGGGGTCGAGCTCTCGCCCGACGAAAAGACCCTCTACCTTTCGGCGTTTTTGGGGGGCGAAGTCCTGCGCTACGAGGTCGCCCCCGACGGCGCGCTCAGCCGGCAACGCACGTTTCTCCCCAACCTCAACAATCCTGACAGCATATGCCTCGATGCTGCCGGCAACCTGTACGTCGCGGTCAATGAAGGGCTCGCGGTGGCGCGCCCCGACGGCACGCCGGTCGCGCTCGTTAGTATGGTCACTTCGCAGGGCGTGACGAATTGCGGCTTCGGTGGAGAAGACGGGAAGACGCTTTACATCTCCGCTTGGAGTTCGCTGTGGACCATTTCGGACATGCCCATTCCGGGCCTTGATTGGACGATCAATCAACAACTGCCGTGTAGCCCCTGAGAGCCCTGCGCGTCTCGACGTACTCTTGCAGCCACGCGGCTATCTGCGCGCAGCGCCTCGCCTGGCGTTGCAGCGTCCGGACGGCTCATGCTTGACTATGCGCGCAAAGGCTTGTCCTTGTTTCCCTCGGAGCCTGGCGATTCCCGCGGTCTGAGGTTGGAGATCGGTACCATGAGAGAGCTGCGAGTATCTGCCAGAGCAGGTTTGGCGTTGTTGTGCGCGACGGGATGGTGGGCGTGCGGTTCGGATGCCGGGAACAGCGGCGTCGCGAACCGACACGAGAGCTCGCGCTCGGATGATAGCGACGACGATGATACGCAGAGCGGCTCGAGCGATGCGAAGAGCGACGCAGGCCGGCGCGACGCCTCGAGCCCTTCGAAGAGCGACGCGGCTCGCGACGCAGCCACGAAGGACGCGGGCGCCGGCTCGGCGAGCAATGACGCAGGCAAGTCGGCCTCGTCCGGCGGCTCCGGCGTGCCATGCGACGTCGCCGACGTTATCAGCCAGCACTGCAGCGAGTGTCACAACGAGCAGATGCTCTACGGCGCTCCGATGAAGCTCCTGACCATGGACGACTTCCAGGCGAATTCTCCTTCGGGCAAGTCGCAAAAGATCTATCAGGAGATCCCGGATCGTCTGGCGCCCAGCAATACCAACCTCAAGATGCCGCCCACGTCGAAGCCGCCGCTCAGCGCGGACGAGCTGATGACGCTGAAGACCTGGGCTCAGGGCGGCGCCAAGGCGGGCACGCCTTCATGCGCGATCACGGTGGGATCCGATTCAGACGATAGCGACGCGGGCGCGACGCCGATCGAAGGTGGCAGCGGCGGCGCGCACACCGAGCCGATCAAGTACGACGATCCGGACATGGAATGTTACAATTTGATCGCGCACGCGGACGGCGACAAGAACCAGAAGTACACGGTTCCAGGGGGCGCGACCGATCTGTACATGGAGTTTTACTTCGCGGCGCCGTGGGATGGCGTGCGCTACTCGCGTTCGATCGAGAACATCACGGACAACGCCAGCGTCATCCACCACTGGTTGCTCTTCAACAACGGGAGTCCGGAGCTCGACGGTACCGCGGAGCCGGGGCTCGGCACGCATGGCGCGGACGAAGAGCTGCTCTACGGTTGGGCTCCGGGCGCGAGCCCGCTGTTCCTCGATCCCGACGTGGGCCAAAAGCTCGAAGGCGGTACCGGCTTCACGCTCGAGGCGCACTACAACAACCCGGGGTTCGACGGGCCAGACGCCTCCGGCGCGAAGATCTGCGTGACGAAGAAGGTGCCCACGCACGAGGCGGGGCTGTCGTGGGTTGGCACGGACGCCATCCTCGGCACGAGCGCGACCGGGAACTGCACGCCACAGCCGACCGAGATCCATCTCATCGCGGCGCAGCCCCACATGCACTTGTTGGGCAAGCACATGACTGTGGTCGTCAATCGCGCGAACGGTCAGCAGGAGACCATCCACGATGCGGACTTCAGCTTCGAGAATCAGCGCTACTACGTGCTGAACACGGTCCTGAAGCCAGGCGATACCATGACCACGACCTGCGACTACAGCGGGTTCGCCACGTTCGGCCGCGGCACGATGGAGGAGATGTGTTACTTCTTCACGCTGCACTGGCCCGCGGGCGCGCTCACGGGCGGCGTGGGCGGCATCCTCCACGGCGGTTACTCCTGCCTCTGACCAACTCAAGCGGGTGCGCGACGTCGCTTACGGCGAAGGCAGACGAGGCCTAAGAGCCAGGCCCAAGCTGGGTGGTTGCGTCGATTTGCGAGCATCGCACAGCCTGAGGACGCGCGCTCCGGAGAGGCGGTCGCGGCGTCTACTTGGTGCGCGGTCGCTGCCGATGCGTCCTGTGTCGCGCTCGCCGTATCCACGCCGGCATCTGCCGCGCCGAGCGGCGCGCCGCCGTCTGCGGCCCCGTACGGGAGCAGCTCGAGCATGAAGTCTTGCCACGACCATTCGCAGAGGCCCGGCGTCGGCGAGCTGTCATCGCACGAGACTTCGCTCGTCACGTGCGTGAAGTCCATAAACGGATCGAACGTGGTCGCATCGGGTGCCGCGCTGCCCACGCCGTCGTGCGCGAGCCCGGCGGTCGTGCCGGTGTAGTGGCCGCACGCCCAGAGGCGTCCGTGCGTCTCTTCGACGCAGCTCAGATGATCGGCGACTCCGATGCGCTGGAAATCGTCGAAGGTCGGCCCAGACTTCCATAA
>CAZYWR010000077.1:0-4613 GCA_964651185.1 uncultured Polyangiales bacterium | reverse complement strand
CGCGCGCTGGTCGCTCGGTTATCTCGGTACGTACAGCGAGGATCGTCAGGCGGCGCTCGCGGAGCTCTTGCTCGCGCCCGCAGCGCGGCTCTCCGGAGATCGTTTCGTGGTGGCCGGCGCGCAATATCCGGCTTCGGTGGTCTGGCCGCACAACGTGCGCCATATCGTGCACATCGCGCCGGGCCAACACCGCGCCTTCTACGCCGCCCAGCGCTTCACGCTGAACCTGACGCGCACAGAGATGGCGCGCGCCGGCTATTCGCCGAGCGTGCGGCTGTTCGAGGCTGCCGCGTGCGGCGTACCCATCATCAGCGACATGTGGCCGGGAATCGAGACGCTGTTCGAGCCTAGGCGCGAGATCTTGCTGGCGAAGAAGGCCGACGACGTGGTCGGCTACCTGCGCGATCTGCCGGAAGCCGAGCGCGTGGCCCTCGCGGAGCGCGCGCGCAGCCGGATCCTGCGCCAGCACACGGCCGCGCACCGCGCCGCCGAGCTCGATGGATACGTGTGCGAGTTGTTGCACGGGCGCGCGCCGCGCCCGGCATCGCACGTGCGCAATCTGAGCGCAGCAGAACCGAAGCAGGAGGCGGGAGAGTCGACGCTATGACGGACGGAGCGTCTCGAGGCGCACACCACGAGGAACGCGAGCGTCAGATCGCCGCCCTCGGCCCGTGGTTTCATAACTTGCACTTTCCGGGCGGTCTGCAGACGGCGCCTGATCACTTCCTCGGCGACTTCCCGCGCTACAAGTGGGAGCACGTGGCCGGGCACCTGCCCCGCGACCTGCGCGGCTTTCGCGCGCTCGACGTGGGCTGCAACGCCGGCTTCTACAGCTTCGAGCTGGCCAAGCGCGGCGCGCAGGTGACCGGCGTCGACAGCGAGCCGCTCTACCTGGAGCAAGCGCGCTGGGCGGCGCGCGAGTTCGGGCTCGAACAGCGCGTCGAATTCCGCGAAATGTCCGTGTACGAGCTCGGTCGCAGCGCGGAGCGCTACGATCTCGTGCTGTTCATGGGCGTGTTCTATCACCTGCGCCACCCGTTGCTCGCGCTCGACATCCTCGCGTCCAAGGTGAAGCGGCGTATGGTCTTTCAGACTCTGACCATGCCAGGTATGGAGGTCTACGAGGCGCCTGCCGACATGCCGATCATGGAGCGCGAAGCCATGCTTGACCCGGGCTGGCCGAAGCTGGCGTTCATCGAGCGTAAGCTCGCGGGCGACCTGACCAACTGGTGGGCTCCGAACCACGCCGCTGTGCTCGCGCTGCTGCGCTCCGCCGGCCTTACCGTGGTCGAGCAGCCCGGCCACGAGATCTACATCTGCGAGCCGCGCGCCACCGACGAGGAAGAGCGAAGCGAGCTCGTGCGCCGCGAGCTCGCCGCGATCCTGAAGACCTGACCGCGCGAGCGCGCGGGACTACGCGGAGGGCTCAAGCGTTCGCGAGGCCGGTGAGCCGATACGCGAGCTCGCGTGCGTAGCGCGCCTTCTCCGCGCGCCAACGCTCGGCGTCGTCGTCGGCCGAGCCGCGCAGCGCGAGCTCGGCGAAATGCGCGCTTCCGGCGCGGAAGGCGGCGTACGCGATCTCGTAAAACAGGAGCTTGTCCGCGGCGATCTCGACGCCAGCGCGGTCGCGGAGCGCTCGCAATACGGACTCGCGCTCGACTTCGCGCAGGCCGAGCTCGATGTTCGCGCCGGCGACGTCCCAGGCAGGATCTTGGCAGCCGATGCAATCGTGCGCGGCGTGATGCGCCTCGGCATCGCATTTGAGCCAGCGGCCGTCGGGCAAGCAAATCCATTCGCAGGCGTCGAGCTTGTTGTCGCTGGCGATCGCTGCGTGGCTGTCGCGCAGGCGATGCAAGAGCGCAGCGAAGCGAGCGATGACGGCGGCGGGCTCGGGTCCCAAGAGCTCCGCCGCGTTCTGCTTCGCGAGCACCAGAAGATCGTCGGGCGTCGCGCCGGCGCCACGCTCGGGCCTGCGGAAGCGCTGCGCGAGAAACGCGAGGTACTGCGCGAGCTGCGCGACGAGCTCTGCGCGGCCCGCGCGCACGCGTGGTAACGGCGTGGCCTCGCCGTGAAAGCGAAAGAGCGCCATGCCGTAGTGCGCCGCGCGTAGCTCGGGCGTGAACCCGTGCTCGCTCAACACGCGCGCGCGCTCGAGGACGCGACGAGAGCGCTCGCCGAGGCCTACGTACTTCATGAGCCAGCTCCCGTGCTCCGTGCGCAGCAGGTACTTGCGGCGCTCGTCGCGTACGTGGCTCGGCGGCAGAGGCGGTGCGTGCCCATAAAAGAGCTCGCGCCACCTCCCGCCGCTCAGATCGCGCAGCGCACACGGGCCGGGTCCGATCACGGTTTCTGGAAACCACGCGCGCAGGGCGGGCTCCTCGAACGTCCGCTCGAAGGAGACGAAACGCCGGTCGATTTCGCGATAGCCCTCGCGCGACGCGGGCGCGGCTTCGGCGCCGGGCTCGCCGTCATGGCTCGGAAAGAACGAGATCTGCGCGCGCCCTACGCCTCGGGCACCAAGCCAGTTCGCGACGGCCATGAACGAACTCCCGGATAGGCCCGGTCCTTCGTCGACGACCAGGTAATGCGTCCGCGCAGCGTGCTCGAGCAGCTGCTCTGCCATCCGAGGGCCCACGCGGAGCTCGCGCGCGAACGGGTGTCCGGTCGGTCGCACGGTCAGCGGCAGACGCTCCGCGGCGAGCGCTCCCGCGACGAACCCAGCGAGCGACGTGCCGATGCTGCGGATGCCGATCACCTGCAGAGGCCCGAGCGAGGGCGGAAGCGTTTGCGCGGCTCTGACGTAGAGCTCCGGATAGAGCGCATAGAAAGCGTAACCCTCCGGTTCACGCAGCCGGAGCTCCGCCTGCGGAGCAAGGCGCGAGAGCGCCGCGAGCGCGCGCGTGAGCAAAGTAAGATCGCCACACGCGTAAGCGCGACCGGCCGCGAAGCACAGGCGTGCGCCCGCCTGCGCGACGGGCGAGAGCTCGTCGCTGCCGCGCTCTTCGAACTCGCGGTCGACGAGCGCCTGCACCAAGATGCCGCACTCGATCGCGAATTCGGCGCTCTCGACGCGCCTCGCCGGCACGTCGCCTATCGCCTGCACCGCCGAGAGCCAGCCCGCGAGCCGCGCGAACGCGTCGGCCGCTGGCTCGCGGCGCTCGCGATCGCCGTAGACCATCATACGGCTGCTTCACGCCGTAAAAGGTGCCGCTTCGAGGCGCTGCGCTCCGTCCCGACCCGCGTCCGCTCAGACATGAAAGACATGGTAGCCCATCTCATGCCGAGCCTCGAAACGCGCGCGCACGTCTGGCGAGCCCCGCGTAGGGAAGTTAGAGTCCCGGCCGATGCCAGTCACCGTCTACCACTACCCCGCGTGCAGCACTTGTCGAAAAGCCCTGGCCTGGCTCGATCGAAAGGGCATCGCGCATACGCGCGTCGACATCGTGAAAGAGCCGCCGCCTCGCGGAGTGCTCGCGCGTGTGCTCGAGCAAAGCGGCGGCAACCTGCGCGCGCTGTTCAATACATCGGGCCAATCGTATCGCGAAGGGAACTTCAAGGAGCGCCTGCCCGCCCTCACGCGAGAGCAGGCCCTCGAGGCGCTCAGCAAGGATGGCAAGCTGATCAAACGACCCCTGCTCATCAGCGACAAGGCGGCGCTCGCCGGGTTCGACGAAACGGTCTGGGGTCGCGCGCTGCTTTGAGTCAGGGGCCGCTCCGAGCCGCCCCAGCCGAGTGTCGCTCTAGGCGGGTGTGCCCAACATGGCGGCCTGTGCGCGCCTGGGACCGGTCCCGAAGTCTGCGTAGAGGTCGCCCTTCCCCAGCAGCTTTTCAGCGCCGATTTGGCCGAGCACGATGCGCGACGCCGTCGAGTCCGGCAGCTGCAGCGCGATGCGTCCGACGAGGTTCGTCTTCAGCACGCCGGGCACCGTCTTCGTGTCCGGACGCTCCGTCGCGAGCACGAGGTGGATGCCCGCCGACCGCGCCTTCGCGCACAGACGCTGCACCGCGCTCAGAAACGTCTCGTACAGCACCTTCGAGGTCATCAGCTCGGTGAACTCATCGATCAGAACCACCTCGCGCGCGATCCGCGGACCGGGCGCGGCCGCTTCGTTGTAACTGTCGAGATCCTCGACGCCGCTCTGCTCGAACACGCGGTAGCGCTCCTCCATCTCGTGCACGAGCCCGTCGAGCAGCGCGATCGCTTCGGCCGGCTCATGGCACAACGGGCGCGCGAGGTGCGCGGCGATGGCGCTCTTGAACGGCGCCAAGGTGCTGCGTCGCGGATCGATCCAACTGAAGCGGACGGCTTCGGGCGCGTGATAGTGCGCGAGGCTAGCCGCCAAGCTGCGCAGCAGCATGGACTTGCCGCTGCCGCTCGCGCCCGCGACCAGCAGATGGCACGCGGAAGGCTCGCCCAGGTCGCCCAGCAACAGTCCACCCTCGACGTCCTCGCCGATCACGAAGCGGCCCGGGCGCGCGCGCAAGTAAGGCTCGGCGCGCCCGAGCACCGCGCCCAACAGCACGGGGCGCGAGGTCCTGCGCGCGATCTCGAAGCGGCGCAGACCCGCGCTGCGCACGTAGCTCGCGCGTACGCCGAGCTCGGTATCGAGCTG
>CAZYWR010000076.1:0-6129 GCA_964651185.1 uncultured Polyangiales bacterium | reverse complement strand
AGGAGCACGTCTTCGCTCGCAGGCGGCAAGCGTCAGCGCACATTACGAAGTTAAGCTCAAGTGCCCCGCCCGTTCGAGCTGACGTGCTCGCAACGTCCTCGGATCGCGCGTCAGCCGCGCACCAGCGCCCCACCCATGTCGACGGCGCACGCAGCGCAAGGGCCCCCACCCGCCCCAAAGCGCGCACCGACCTCACCGAGCGCCATGAACTCCCGGCCAGGATGCGGTGTGGTACGCTCGACGCGAAGTTTCCGTCCAGCCAGCGCTGGCGGCGGCCGGCCGCTTTGGTAGATCCGCGGTCGCATAAGCCCCAACCGGAGTATCTCGATGACGACCAAGAAACCGATCCGCGTGGCGGTCACCGGCGCTGCCGGGAACATTGGATATGCCTTGCTGTTCCGCATCGCCGCGGGCGAGCTGCTCGGACCCGATCAGCCCATCATCTTGCAGCTGCTCGAAATCCCCGTCGAGAAGGCGCAGCAGGCGCTCAAGGGCGTGGCGATGGAGCTCGACGACTGCGCGTTTCCGCTGCTCTCGGGCCTGGTGCTCACGGATGATCCGAAGGTCGCGTTCCGCGACGTCAACTGGGCGCTCTTGGTCGGCAGCAAGCCGCGTGGTCCCGGCATGGAGCGCGCCGACCTGCTGAAGGACAACGGCAAGATCTTCGTCGCGCAGGGCCGCGCGCTCGACGAAGTGGCGGCGGATGACGCGCGCATCGCCGTGGTCGGCAACCCCTGCAATACCAACTGCATGATCGCCGCCGCGCAAGCCAAGCGCCTGCCGCGCGAGCGCTTCACGGCGATGGTGCGGCTCGACCAGAACCGCGCCGCCGCGCAGCTCGCCAAGAAGGCGAACGTGGCCATCACCGACGTGTCCGACATCTACATCTACGGCAACCACAGCCCGACCATGTTCGCGGACTTCACGCACGCGAAGATCCAGGGCAAGCCCGCGACCAGCGCGATCCAAGACGAGGCGTGGCTGAAGAACGAGTTCTTGCCGAAGGTCGGCAAGCGGGGCGCCGAGATCATCGCCGCGCGCGGGCTGAGCTCGGCGGCCTCTGCCGCGAGCGCGCTCATCGATCACGTGCGCGACCTGACCCGCCCCGGCACCGTGCACTCGGTGGCCGTGCCGAGCGACGGCTTCTACGGCTTCAGCGAAGGCGTGTGGGCCGGCGTGCCGGTCAAGACCACTGCCAACGGCTATGAAGTGCTGCGCAACGTCGCCATGGACGACTTCGCGAAGAGCAAGCTCGCCGCGACCAACGAAGAGCTGGTCGGCGAGCGCGACACGGTCAAGGAGATGCTCGGCGGCTGAGCCGTCGCGCGGAGAGAGGAGCCTATGAACGCGTTTCGCGTCGGTCTGAAGACCCTAGCGGCCGCGGCTTTGATCGCGGTCGGTACCGCATTGTTGGTGCTGCCGGGACCGGGCATCCCCTTCATCATTGCGGGGGTGTTCGTCCTCGCGGGCGAATTCGCCTGGGCCGCGAGCATGCAAGAGCGAGCCGTGGCGCTGTGGCGGCAGATCGTCCGCCGTGGCGCGAGCGTCTAGAGTACGTGGGAGCTCCCAGTTCAGGAACTCCCGTGTAGCTGGTTCATCGACCGGGTCCTCGGCGCGGAAGTGCCAGCCGCGTCATGACGGATCCGCTCGTTCCGCACTTCCGACCCGTCATTTGTCGCCCGCTGTTTCCCCCCTTGAGGTCGCAACGACGGACTGGCGAGAAGATCCTGAGCGCCGGCGGGCTCGGCTTCAGGAAGCCTTCGCTACACGAGCACGCACGGCGCGTGCCCGACCTCCAGCGCTCTTGTCGCTGCTCGCCTTCGCAGCCTTCGATCGCCGCACCGACTTGCTGGTGCGGCGACTGAGCGCGGCGAGGGCAGCCAGGTATGCATCGACCTCTAGGCCGTGCGCCTGCGCGAGCTTCTCCAGAGTCGCAGCGCGAGGCATCGTGTGCCCTTCTTCGAGTCGGCGCACCTGGCGCTCGCTGAGTCCCTTCACGTCGGCCTGCCGCAGCCCGTGTTTTTCTCGAAGCTGCCGAATGGCTCCCACATAGCGAGCCGCTTCGGCTCTCCGTCGCGTCTGCTGCTCGCGCCGGACGTCGGGATCAGCGAACGCGCGAATGGACTCGGCCGTGAGGTCTACATCGCCGTCCTCCCAATGAATGCGGCTCCCGCTCTCGCTCACTTGAGGCCTCGAGAGAGCCTGTGGCTTCATGCGTACCAGGGAGGGAACGGACGCAACGGGAACCTCGAGACGGCGCGGCTCGCACGTCCAGACAACGAGCTTGTCACCTTCGATCGAAGCCGACGCGATCAGTTCCTTTTCCGCGTTGCTCTGGCGGGCCAGGATCATGCACTGCACGACTTCAGGGGTGCGCGCGATATACGGCTCTCGGCCGAGCAGAGCCGTCCAGTGCACCAGAGCCTGCAGTGCATCTCCACCGGGCCGAGCCGCCGATTCGGCTTCGATGAGCACCACGGCGACATCGCCGTCGGCGTCGACGATCCAGCGCACGAGATCCGCCAGCTCCCGTCGCTGGCGACCATCGTTCAAGTCCGCGAGAGACGCGACAAGGAACCGCTCGAGCGACGACCGTGTGGAGGGCTTCGTCACGAACCGAACTGCACCCGCGGCATCGAGGATACGCTGGAGCTTGACATCACCGCTCAACCGACCACTCGGTTCTTGCCGGCGCGCTTGGCGCGGTAAACGCATTCGTCGGCGGCTTGGATGAGCTCCGCCACATCGCGCGCATGAAACGTCTCGTCCATGGTCGCACAGCCGAACGAGGCCGTGACGCGAATCGCCCTGCCGCTGCCCACGAGCACTTCCTGATTCTCGATCAAGCTGCGCAGCCGCTCTGCGGCCTGTTGTGCGCCGGCGCGGTCGGTACCTGGCAAGACGATCGCAAACTCCTCGCCGCCATAACGCACGGGGATGTCGAGCTGGCGCATGCAGCGCAGCGTCACGCGCGCGAAGCTGCGCAGCACCGCGTCGCCCGCCGGATGGCCATACGTGTCGTTGACGCGCTTAAAGTCGTCGAGGTCGCACAGCAGCAAGCTGAGCGGCCGCCCGAGCTCGCGCGCGCTATCGAACGCCTGCTGCAGCTGGTTATCGAGGTACCCGCGGTTGAACAACCCGGTGAGCGCGTCGCGGTTCGCCTTGGACTCCGCCTCTTCCTTCTGCACCGCGAGTTGGCTGACGATGGCCTCCGCGCGCAGGGCGGTCTCTGCGTTCTTCAGGCTGACGCGCACCAGCGCCTGGCGGGCCTCTTCGAGGATCGCGCGCGTCGAGGCGGTGTCGACCTGGATCTCGAAGAGCCGCGACAACTCGGGCACCGCGCGCGCCACTTCGCCCAGCGCTTTGACGAATGCTTCGCCGTGCAGCCCGAGCCACAGGCGCGCGCACTCCGCGGCTTCTTTCGTCGCCTCCACGCGATCGCTCCGGCCGAGCCAGATTTCGGCCACGAAGCCGGCCACCGAAACGGCGCGCGTGTGGGCGAGGAACTCCGCGTCGGCCGCGACCGCCTCCGGGTTGTGGCTGCCGAGCGTGGCGTGCTGGAGATAAGGCGGAAGCTGCCAGCGCTGGGCGAGCCACGCGCCCACCTGCCGATGGTCCACGCCCAACGTCTCGCGCTCCAAGCGCTCGAGTCGCAGATGGTCGTGGCCGGCGCTGGCCAGGAGCGCACGGTACTCTTTGCCCAGCGCTTCCTGCAGCGCGAGGATGCCGATGTCCTGGAACATGCCGGCGAGAAACGCCTCCTCGGGGCTGCACTTCGCCACGCCGGCGAAGCATCGTGCCGCCGTGCCTGCGTAGAGCGTGCGCTTCCAAAAGCGCGCGTAGTCGAACGCGGCCGCGCCGCCGCGCAGGCGCACCAACGAGAAGCTGAGCGCGAGCGTCATGACGGTGTTCGCGCCGAGCCGCATCACCGCTTGCTGGACCGTGGTCGGCGTGCCGGCGCGCGTCAGGAAGGTCGCTGAGCTCGCGGTGCTCAGCAGCTTCAACGCGATCGCCGGATCTTTCGTCACGACCTTCGCCAGCTCCGCCATGTCCAGATCGTCGGAGCGGCTCAGACGCACGATCTCGGTGGCCACCGCCGGCAAGCTCGGAAGCGTATGGCAGGCCTCCAGTCGCTCTTGGATGTCCTCTTCCAAGGCATCCACTGCCGTTTGCGCGTCCGCCTGCATCGTCTACTCGAGGATATCGAGATCCTCACACGCTTGTCTTGTGAGTGAGGGTAGGTGCTGCATGCGCACAAGGCGGCATCACGCCTTCACGCCAAGATCATCGCTCCCGCGCCCTGCGGCGCGAGCCGATCGCTAGCTCAAGGTGGCTGGGATGCATAGCCGGCATCGGCTCCTGGCGGCGGATAGCCCCCGTCCACGCTCATGCTCTCGATCCAGCGCCTCGTGATCTGCACGCCCGCGTCGTCGACGACGTTCGTGGCGATGCGCGGCATCTGCGCCTCGTAGCCGCGCAACAGCTGGCGCGCGAGCAAGAGGCTGTGTTCGGGATCGCCCGGGCGAATGTCGAGGTACGCGTCGGGCGCGAGCGGCAGACCGTCGAGCTTGGCGTTCGGTGCAGCGGGCTTGTTCATCGCGGTGATCACGGCGTCCGTCGCGAACACGCTGCCGAGCTTGGCCGCCTCGAGCTTGAGGAACAGGCCGCTGTCCTTCGCGGACGCGATCGGGCTGCGGTTATGGCAGCTCACGCCGCAATTCGCGTGCAAGTAGCCGAGCGCTGCGCGCTCCACGTCGTCGCCCGGAATGGAGAGCTGGAGTCCGCTCGCGTCGGCCGCCAAACCGAGCTCGACCAGACGATCGCGCGTGATGCCTTCGGCGCCGGGTCCGAGCATGATCGCGTCCCAGCCGAGCACGAAGTCGTCGCGGCCCTTGTGGCAATCTCCGCATTGATCGCGGTTCGGCACCGTATGGCCGGTATCGTAGAGGTGTGGGACGCCGACGGCGTTGTCCATCTGGATCGCCTCCGCCTCGTCTTCCGACCAGACGTAGCTCGTGTAGATCCAGCCGTCTTCGCTCTTCTGCAGCAGACGCGTCTCGGCCATGCGCAGTTGGCCCGCGGCGTTCTTGACGCGAAACTCCTTCCAGAAGCGCGTGCCGACCGGGTACACGAAGTTATCGGGGTGGCTCACGTCGACCTTCTGCCCATCGGGCACGGAGACGAAGCGGCGCTTGACCGCGCCGTCGCTCCACAGCTCGATGGCCGGCTTGTACTCGAGCAAGCCACACGCGATCGTGCGTTGATCGAAGTCGCCGTAGAGGCCCGTGCAACGCAGGTTGCGCGGGAGCGGGGCGCCCGCCGGCGGCGAACAGTCGACGCCACTCGGCATGACGAACGGCTTGCAGCTCGCGACGCCGCCGTCGGGCGCCGTCGAACCGGCGTCGTTCGCCATCACCTCGCTCGCGTCGCCCATCTCCGCGTCGGGCGCGCCGGTCGCGTCCATGTCGATGCCGGCGTCGACCTTGGCGTCGACCTTCGCATCGAGCTCGCCGGCGTCGGCCGATCCGTGGCCGCCGCCACCACACGCGTTCAGCGTCGCGAGCAACGCAGCAAAGAGGACGCGAGTGTGCGAAGAAGTCCCGGGCACGCGCAGCATGGTGCCACGAAAACAGCGAGCGCGGCACGCGCGATTCCCGCGCCCTGCGCGCCCGCACACAGCGAAAAAGCGCGCTATTTGCCGTCGAGCTGGATCATCGGCACGGCGTTGCCGGTGACTTGCGGGAGCTTGCCGTCCCACTTCTCGAGGCGCTTGTACTCCATCAACTGCGGCGAAAGGCTCTGGGTCAACAAGCGATTGGCTTCGGCCTCGGCGCGGGCGCGCGTCAGCACCGCCTCGGCTTCGCCCGTCGCCTGGGCGACCTTCTGCTTGGCCTCGGCCTCGACCTGCGCGACGCGGTTTTGCGCGGCGATCGCAGCTTGGTTTTGCTCGATGGTGCGGTTGATCGCCTGCTCCACGCTCTCCGGCATGCGCAAACTGGCCGCGAACGTGAGCTGGTCGACGCCGATACCATCCTTCTCGAACGCGGTCGTGATGCGCTCGCGCGAGCGCGCCAGCAGCTCGCCCTTCTTCGCGCCGTAGATGTCCTGCACCGGCATCGTCGAAGCGAC
>CAZYWR010000075.1:0-1512 GCA_964651185.1 uncultured Polyangiales bacterium | reverse complement strand
GGGCGATCCTGAAAGACGTGCTGTGGAAAGCGCGCGAACTCGGCCTGCACGTCGACTTCGACTTCGCGCCGAGCTTCGAAGCCAAGCCGTCCGAGGCGAAGACCTGGGCGCTGACCGTCCTCGCCAACCCGATCACGATCGATCTGCTCGCGACCATCGCGCACACCACACAGCAGGCGGGCTTCAACATCGAGCGCATCGAACGGCTGAGCCGGCGCAGCTTCGTGTCTGCCGAGTTCTTGCTGAGCGGCCCGTGCGGCGACGCCGAACGCGTGCTGCGCACAGGCCTGGTCGCCCTGCGCGCGCGTTATCAATGCGATCTGGCGTTGCAGCGAGAAAAGCTGACCCGCCGTAACAAACGCCTGATCGTGATGGACATGGACTCGACCTTGATCCAGCAAGAGGTGATCGACGAGCTGGCGGTGAGCCTGGGCGTGCAGGACCGTGTCAGCGCCATCACGCAGCGCGCGATGAACGGCGAGATCGACTTCGACCAGAGCTTGCGTGAACGCGTGCGCCTGCTCAAGGGGACCCCCAAGAGCGCGCTCAGCGACGTGCTGGCGCGCATCGAGCTCACGCCGGGCGCGGAAGAGCTGGTGCGCGTGCTGAAGCGGCTCGGCTATCGCACGGCCGTGATCTCGGGAGGCTTCATGGAGGTGGTGGAGCCCATCCAGAAGCGCCTGGGTCTCGACTACGCGTTCGCCAACCGGCTCGAGATCGTGGATGACCGGCTCACCGGCGAAGTGCTCGGCACCATCATCGACCGCAAGCGCAAGGCCGAGCTGCTCGAATCGATCGCCAAGAGCGAGCGCTTCGAGCTCGATCAAGTGATCGCGGTCGGCGACGGCGCGAACGACCTCGACATGCTCGACCGGGCCGGGCTCGGCATCGCCTTCAACGCCAAGCGCACCGTCCAGGAGCGCGCCGCGACCGCGATCAACCAGAAGAGCCTCTTGTGCATCCTCTATTTGCTGGGCATGCGCGATACGGACACCAGCTCGATCGAGGAAGCGTAAGCCATGCGGCTGCTGCGCGAGCTCGATGACGAGACGACCGCGCAGCGGCTGATAGATGCCCTCTCCGACCAGGGCATCGAGTCCGAGCTGAAGCGCGGCCAGCAGAAGCTCGGGGTATGGGTGATCGACGAGGCGCACCTGCGGCGCGCGGACCAGCTGGCCAACGACTGGCTCGACGGCGGCAAGCGCGAGGCCTTCGAGCAGAGCTCGAACCGAGGGTTTCGCGCGCGCGAGCTCGCCCAGCGCATCGAAGAACGCCGGCAGCGCCAGCTCGACGCGACCGCGCGCCGGCTGCAGGCGATCGCCCGCCCGCGCCCCGCGCCGCTGACCTGGGGCCTGATCGCGCTGTGCGTGGCGGTCGGCCTACTCACCGAGCTCGGCGAGCAGCGCGCGATGGTGTCCGCGTTGACGATCGCCGATTTGCGGGCTCTGCCTCACGTGACCTTCTTCTCGGCCTTCGGCTTCACCGTGCCGTGGCTGGCCTTGCCCTGGCGCG
>CAZYWR010000074.1:0-5180 GCA_964651185.1 uncultured Polyangiales bacterium | reverse complement strand
TCACGCTGCGGTGGCCCATGCCGCACAACACGGCGATCGGCACGTGCCGCGCGATCGTGGCGGCCTCGCGCACTCGCGCCTGCGCGTCGCTCTCGCCCGCCCCGAGGGGCAGCTCGATCAGCAGCAGGTCGAAGCCGCCCGGATCGCGCAGCCGGCGCTCGGCGTCGCGCAGGTCGGAAGCGAGCTCGAGGCGCGCGCCGAACGGGGCGAGCTGATGCTCGAGCACCTCGCGCGTGAGCCGGTGCAAGGGCAGGGCGAGCAGGCGCGCCCCGCTCAGCGAGCGCGGCAGAAAGATGCTGCCGGTGGTGTGCTCGGGCGCGGTTCCGAAGCGCGCCGTGAAGGAGAACGTGCTGCCTTCGCTGGGCGTGCTCTCGACCAGCATGTGGCCGCCCATCAGCTCGACGATCTGGCGCGAGATGGCGAGCCCGAGTCCCGTGCCGCCGAACTCGCGCGCGATCGCGGGATTGGCCTGCGCGAAGTCTTGAAAGAGGTTCTTTTGCTGCTCGCGCGAGATGCCGACCCCGGTATCGCTGACGTCGAAGCGGATGAACACGGTGTCGCGATCGTGTCCGACCACCGTCACGCGCAGCACCACGTGGCCGCGCTGCGTGAAGCGCACCGCGTTGCCGAGCAGGTTCGTGATGACCTGACGCAGCCGGCCCCGGTCGCCGAGCACGCGATCGGGCACGCGCGCGTCGATCATGCTCGCGATCTCCAGGCTCTTGTCGTGGGCGCGCACGCTCAAGAGCTCGACGATCTCCTCGAGCAAGGTGCGCAACGGAAAGGGCGCGCGTCCGAGCTCGATCTTGCCCGCTTCGATCTTGGAGTAATCGAGCACGTCATCGAGGATCGAGAGCAAGGCCTCTCCGGAGTTGCGGATGATGGTGGTGTACTCGCGCTGCTCGGGGGTGAGCTTGGTCTGTAAGAGCACGTTGGTCATGCCGATCACGCCGTTCATGGGCGTGCGGATCTGATGGCTCATCGTGGCGAGGAAACGCCCCTTGGTGCCGGCCGCCTGCAGTGCGTGGCGGTGTGCCTCATCGAGCTCCCGCTGCAAGCGCTTGAGCTCGGTCACATCGCGCATGAACGCGATCACTTCGTGCTCGCCGCCTTTGACGAGGCGCACCTCCAGATCGCGCGCGTCGTTTTCGCTCGGCTCGCTCGGCTCGCCGGCGTCGCGCTGGTTCGCGCGCTCCTGCGCCTCATGCTCGTCCTGCTCGCGCGCTTCGTCGTGCTGGGTGCGATATTCGAAGCTGACCGTCTCGCCCGTCTCGAGCGCCTCGTTGATGCACTCGATGGCTTCGCCCGCCGCGTCGGCGGGGAGCAGCTCGCTGATGTTGCGCGCGCCGCCGACCTCTTCACGGCTCGGCGCGCTGCCGCGCGGTGCCTGGTAGCTCAGCACGGTGCCCGCGCGGTCGATGCGGCACACGGTGTCCGGGAGCGCGGTCAACAGGGCGCGGCTCTGCTCCTCGGCGTCGCGCAGCTCGGCCTCGGCCGCGCGCCGTTTGTCGAGCCGTTCGCGCAGGCGGCGGCTGAGATCGTGGATGCGTCCGAGCACAGATCCGCACGCGACCGCCACGCACGTGGAGACCATCAGGCCCGGAAACGACTCGCCGGGCGGCACGCCGTAGCGGTACCAAGCGAGCGCGAGCGGAAGCGCCACGTACAGCGCGGTGCTCACGCCCGCTCGCGGGCCGAGCAGATACCCGGCCAACGCGACCGGGGGCAACCACAGCGCGCTGGCCAGCACGACCGTGCGCGGATCGGCGCACAGGGCCGTGTAGAGCGCCGCGGTGGCGAGTACGAACGTCGTCCGCCAGTGCCAGCTCCGCCCCTCGGTTTTGCGCGCCCGCCCCATCCCCTTGGCACTCTAAGGCACAGCTCAGCCGCCGTGATAGCCCTCTGGATGGGGAGTTCCCGTTTCGGAAACCGTCTCGTAGCCCGCGGCGAGCGCCGGGCGGCGCCTTGCCGATGGCGGTCGTCGGCACGGGGCGGTGCTCTCGACGGAGTCGCCCCCCAGGATGTCTGTCATAGGCGCCCGCGTTCGAGTCCGAGCGCGCGCTCGAGCAGCTCGCGCGGATACCCCATGGAGAAGCGGGCGTTGATCTCCGAGCGCGGCTGAAAACCTAGCCCGTTTGTGCCGGGCGTGAGATAACGGAACGCGTCGACGCCGAACGGGCCGAAGTAGCCGCTCGCGGCCAGCGCCTCGCCCGCCTGGCGCGCGTTGGCAGCCAGCGCGCCCGCCTCGTCGTAGGAGAGCGCGCCCGCCTCGAGCGGGCCCGAGCTCTGCCAGGCGCCACGTTCGTCGCATCGCTGCGCGAGCGGCGGGCCGAGCAGCACACGGCCGTCTTCGAGCACGTAGCCGTGCTGGGCGAAGTCGCCGGCGCGCGCGAGCCAAGGCTCGACCTGAAGCCCTTCAGCGCGCGCAAAGCTGCGGCGAACGAAGCCGAGCGTCGGTGCATCGAGCGTGGAGCCGTAGACCCGGCGCCGTTCGCGTCCGGCGAACGCGAAGTCGCGCTTCAGCACCCACACGTCCGTGAGTGCAGGTGCACGCAGCACGTCCATCAACTCTTCCGTGCTGCGCACGTAACCCGCGCCTGGGAGGTTCTGCCCGAGCTGCGCGCAGAAACCTCGGCTGTTCACGCGCGCCAGCACGGGCAGCGGCGGCGCCCGAGGCGGCTCGAGCCCGGCCGCGGCGATCGCCGCCAGCGCGCTGGGGGTAGGACAGAACGCGCGGGCCGAGAGCCTGCCGTCGCGCGCGAGATCGAAGTCGAAGCCGATGATGCGATCTTGGGCAGCCAGCAAGAGCCGCATGCGCGCGTAGAGCTCGCGACAACGCGCCTGCACTACCGGCGAGCTCCGATACTGCGCCGGCGCGCGCAGCTCTTGCTCCGCGTCCAGATTCATCAGCCAGGCGATCCCACTGACCATACGAGCGCGGGTACAAGTGTAGTCGGGCCGCCTCGGTCTGCTGCGGGCGCAGAGGCTCACGTACGGACGGCAGCGCGCGACTTTGGGGCGTTCAGGCGGAGGACTCGGTGGCCCGAAATGCCTCGAGTTGCGCGAGGAATGGCTCGTCGAAGCCAGCAGCCCGCCGCGCGTCGCGCGCCAGCGGCTGGCCGCGCATCAGGATGGGGGAGAGCGGCGCGGGGAGGGCGGCGCGCCAGCGTTCGAATGCGAGCGGTCCCGCGAAGATCGGAAACCAGCGCACCCCGAAGGCCACATGCGCGCGCTCCTCGCGACCGACGCGCGCCGAGAGCTCCGCGCTCGCGTCGTCGCCGGCCGCGGCAAACAGCGCCGTGTAGCGCTCGCAGTGATCCAAGTTGCCGGCCTCGAAGCCGAGGCTCATCAGGGCGACGAAGGCCGCTGGCGTGACCGCCGCCGGTGCGCGCTGCCAGAACCAGTCGCGCACCGGGAACGCGCCGATCCCGTAACCGAGCTCGGAGAGCCGCTCCGCGTACAGGCGCATGTGCCGTATTTCGTCGAGGCAGATGCGCAGGAGCCCCCGCTGAAAGCTCGTCGGTGTGTGGGGAAAGGCGAGCACCGCCCAGCACATCAGCTCGGCCGCCTGCAGCTCATGATGAAAGAAGGTGTGCAGCAGGTGGGCGCGCTTGTCCGGAGCGCGCAACGCAGCGGCGCTGCGAGGCGCCTTGTACTTGGCCCAGGTGGTGCGGAGTTCGGGCGGCCTGCCCGGGGCGATGGGAACTCCGGGTGGCTCGGTCTCGCAGGGCGTGCCGGCGGAGGGGAGCTCGCGCGGGTTTGGAAGCGGAGGCGGCGCGAGCTTGTAGGTGAGCGATGTGCTCATGATGTACGCGCGTGCCCAGTGCGCGAGGTCCCCATGCGGAGCGTCGGCTCGCTCACCATTCATCGGCCTCTCCTCCGAACAAGCAGCTCTCTGACGTCCACGTGAACCCCGGCGACGTGGGAGCCTCCGCCGAGCCGGCCCCGCTGCGGAGGTAGTGCGCCAATGATACGGCAAGAGCCGCGGCCGACGTTTCCCGCCAAGCGCAGCCGCATTGGAGTGCGCGTCAGGTCTTGATTTGGCCCGCGCGTGCGAGGGCTTTGGCTTCGACGCTTTGGATCTCCACGTAGCCCTGGGAGCTCACGGGATTGAGGCCTTCGCTCTTCTCCATCGAGGCGTCGGCTTCGTTGTAGAGCGATCCGGGACAGTCGCGCAGCGCTTGGAAGTAGATATTGCCCTTGTACAGACCGAGCTCGACCGTCCCCGTCGCGGGCTCCACCAGCGTGTCGATGGCGGCCAGCGCCGCGCGCGGCGTCGGGTCGAACAGGCGCCCGTCGTAGATGCTGTCGGCCACGATGCGCGAGAGATCGTGGAAGAAGCGCGTGGCGCGCCGGTCGAGCACTGCCTGGTAGAGCGCGCGCAGCGCCGCGCCGAGCAGCTCCATGCCGGGGGCCTCGTACACGCCCCGGCTCTTCGTGCCGATCACGCGATTTTCGAGCGCGTTGCGCATCCAGAGGCCATTGCGGCCGCCGATCGCGTTGGCCTCGAGCAGCGCTGACAGCGGATCGACCGACTTGCCGCCGATGGCGACGCAACGCGCGCGCTCGAAGCGCAGGCTCACGCGCTCCACGCGATCGGGCGCGCGCTCCGGCCACACGCCCATGATCGGCTCGACGATGGTGCACGGCGTCTCGAGCGACTCGAGATCCTCGGCCTCGTGCGAGAGCCCGGCCAGATTGGCGTCGGTGCTGTAGCGCTTCTTCGGCCCCACGTCGGCCTCGATGCCCTGCGCACGCAAGTAGGCGGCCATCTCGCGCCGGCCGGGGAACTCGGCGATCAACGCGGGATCGCGCCAGGGCGCGTACACCTTCATGTCCGGGGCGAGCACGTTCGTATAGCGCTCGAAGCGCAGCTGATCGTTGCCGCGGCCGGTCGCGCCGTGCGCGAGCACGGTGCAGCCGCGCTCGCGCATCGCGCCGAGCAAGCCGCGCACGGTGACGGCGCGGCCGAGCCCGGTGGTGTTCCAGTAGCCGCCGTCGTAGGTGGCCTGGGCCTTGAGCGTCATGAACGCGCCTTCGGCCATCTCGCGCCGTAGGTCGACGATGACGGTCTCGGCGCCGGTGGGCGCCATCTTACGCTTGATGTCCTGGACGTCTGTCTCGTCCGGCTGTGCGAGGTTCGCCGTGAAACACAGGACGTCCACGCCCGCCTTCTTCAG
>CAZYWR010000073.1:0-2844 GCA_964651185.1 uncultured Polyangiales bacterium | reverse complement strand
CGTCGCTGGACGCGTGTTGCTCGCGCGCGTCGAGGAGGCCCGGCGGAGGCATCGTGCGCGCGGGCGGCGAGGCGCGCTCGGGCATGCGCTTCCCGCAGTTGGTGCAGAAGATGATCCCCGTTGGATTGTCCCACCCGCAGCTACCACAGCGCATGTTTTCGCAGTGAAGCTCGGGGCCGTGGCGCACGTCAAGGTCCGGCGCTCGCCGATCGCGCACCCAAAGGGGGGCACACACCGCATGCGCCCCCACGTTCTGGCGCCGACCGTTACATCACCGTCAGCCCGACTTCGACGAAGGCGGCTTCCGAAAACGCCCCACCCCGGCCCCGCCACACATCGTCGCGGGTGCGAAACGGCGAGTGCGAAAACGCGCGTAGCCCAAAGCCCATGCGCACGCCGAAGGTCTCTGTCAGCTCCGTCTCTGCGCCCGCGAACGCCTGGCCGGCCGCACCGATGCTGGCGATCTGGAATGTGTCGCCGATGCCGCTCACCCCGAGACTCAGCTCGAAAATGGGGTGAAATATATAATCGGTCGGCATCGTGAAGCGCATCCCCCCGCGCAATACCTGCTGGACGGCGAGCTCGTAGACGGAGTCGCTGTCCAGGAACCACGCGTCGTAACCGATGAAGCCGCCGAAGCCGCTCGGGCGCCGCCGCTCCAGCGATCCGCCCACGCCGCCGCCCGACCGCAATACGCAACCCGCGCTGCGTGGACACAGCGAATGATTATCGAGTGGCAGCGAGAGCGCGGTGTGTACCTCCACGGCGAGGCGTGGTGCGACGCGCGCAGGCGATGGTGGAATCACGAAAGAGTCGCGCGACACGCTCGCGGACGTGCTGGTGTGCGACGCGGCGGCGAAGGCGCCCCGAACGATCACGCGGCTGGCCACTCGTCCTGTGCGCACGTTTGCGTCGGCGGCAGGGTGCGCGTCCGCGCTGGCGTGGTCGGCATGTACGCCGCTGGCGGGAAGCACGGACGCAACGAGCATGGCGAGCACCGTAAGCGCCGTCGCGCATGCTGCTCTCCGCATTCGCCGACATCGTAAACAAGGGCCTCAACTCGCGCTTGCAGAAAACGGCTCAAGTGCCAGAAATTCGCGAGGACCTCGCGCTCGCGCGCGCGCGCACCCGTGGTTGACAGCCCGACCCCGCTACATATAGTAGCCCGCGCCGCTGGAAGGATTTCGTCATGGACATCTACCTCGATAAACGCGCCGTGAAGCAAATCAGGATCTCAGCGGACGAAGCGATCGAGGAAGGCGACACCGATACGCTTCGCGAAGACATCATGGAGGCGTTCACGGAGGAGCAGATCGAAGAGATCGAGCGCCGCATCGACAGCGGCGACTTCTACGACTTCCTTTCGGAGATGCTCGACGAGTGGTCGGGCGACGACGTGGACGAGCTCTTCGAGCTGCTCGAGTCGGCCCTGGTCGACGTGGGCATCGACCTGAAGTACGCGCGCACCACCGGCGAAGAGGAAGAAGAAGAGGAAGACGCCGAAGGTGACGACGAGGGCGAAGGCGACGAGGACGACGATGAGGACGTCGACGCCGGCGCCCCCGACGACGAGATCCTCTGACTGCCGCGCCGCGCGCGGCGGCGCTCGCTCCCTCTCGAGCCATCCAGATAGATCGCGCAAGTTCCAGAGCGCGCACCACGACCCCGGACTCGGCCGCTTCGCGAGCGCCGAGGCGAGCAGCCCGAGGCGAGCAGCAGACGCCCTAGCCTCGAGTTTGGCGGTCTGAGGGCGCCGAAATCGCCAAACTCGAGCCTAGCAATGCTCCGCGAGGCGCTGCTCGGCGCGCCGATGCGCGGACCCGACCTCGTGCTTCTCGATGGTCTCGCGCAAGAGGGCGCAGCCCTTCTTCGTGTCGCCGCGCTCGATCCGCAGCATCGCCTCTTCTTCCAGCGCGTCGTCGACCACCAGCGACTTCGGGAACTCGTCGCGCACGCGGGCGTAGGCCTTGAGCGCGGCCTGCGGATCATCGAGCTTGTCGCGGTAGATGCGGGCGATGCGCAGCGCCGCCTTGGGGAAGAGCGGGCGCGTGTAGCTGCCGATCACGAAGCTCGTCTCGTGCACGGCGATCATGCTCTCCAGGCGCTTGACCGCGGTCTGCGGATCGTCGTCCTCGAGCGCCAGGTCGGCGAGCTGCCAGAGCGCGTTGTCCCAGAGCCGGCCGTGAGGATAGGGGTACTCTTCGATCTGTTGCTCGAGCACCTCCACGGCCTCGGCGCGCTTGCCCTTGGAGATCAGCAGCTCCGCCTCCAGGTTCAGCAGCTCCTCGTGGGTGGGGTTGCCCTCCTCGATCTCCGACTCCAGCGTCTTCAGCCAGAACAGCGCCTGGTCCACGTTCTCGGCCTCGCGCACGTGGATCTGCACCAGCGTCCGCAGCGCGCCCTTGGCGGCCGCGTCGTCCGGGAACTCCACCACCAGCGCGCGCAGGTCGCGGTCGGCGCGCTCGGTCTCGCCGAGCAGCATGCGGTAGCGCGCGGCGTCCAGGCGCGCGCGCATGGTGCGCCGTGCGGGTGGGTCGGCGGCCGCGAGCTGATCGCAGACCGCGAGCGCGCTCTTGTAGTCCTTCATGTGCGCGTACACGCGGCTCTTGCGGTACAGGGCTTCGTCGCGGTCCACGCGGCGCTCGGCGCTCTGCGCGGCGCGGTCGTAGGCCTGGATCGCCTGCTCGTAGCGCCCGTGGTGCTGGTCTGCCTCGGCCTCGGCGAGCGCGCTGAGGTGCTCCTCTCCGCGCGGCATCGAGAGCGTGGGCGCGCAAGCCGAGAGCCCGCACAGAACGATGGAGACAGCGAAGCGCGCGGTCCCGCGCGCGAGCAAAGCAACGCGGA
>CAZYWR010000072.1:0-6073 GCA_964651185.1 uncultured Polyangiales bacterium | reverse complement strand
TAGAGCGCGCGCCAGCCGAACGTCAAAAGCGCGTAGGGCGCCACGCCGAGTGCGCGCCTGCGCCAGGGGCCGGTCTCGACGAACAGCGCGTGCGCGACCACGTAGCCGGCCACCGCCACGCTCGACTCGCTGGTCCAAAGCCCGAGCAGATAGCAAAGCGGACCTTGCCAGGCACCGGCCGCACGCGCGCCGAAGCCGGTCTGCTCGCCGCGCGAGAGCCGCGCGCGCCAGCGCGCGTGAAAGCCGAGACAGAGCGCGCCCAGCATGGCGCCCACGAGCGCATGGCGGTTGCAAATGTGGCCGACCGCAAAGCCGTGCGTCTGGTCGAGCGCGAACAAGAGTGCCGCCGCGCCGCCGACCTGGCGAGCGCCGCGGAGGCGCGTCGAGGCGTCGTGGGAGAGCTGCGCACCGCGCGCGCGCGCCTCCGCGCAAAAGGCGCTGCGATACATCCAAGTCACGGCCGCAACCAGCGCGCCGAGCCAGAGCAGGTTGTGCGCGTGCATGAGCAGCGCGCTCGACGGCCACAGGCGAAAATCCACGCTGTGCAGCGCGACGCCGATCGGTCGCCACAGAGCAAGGCGAAGCTGGTCGAGCTGCCACCACGGTGCCCAACCCTCCTCGCGTTGCCATTGGTTCTCGACCGGATCGCCGATCGCCAGCCCGTAGCCGCCCGAATAGTTGCGAAACAGCCGAGCCGCGCCCTCGAGGTCGGAGTAGATGTAGCGGCCGATGTAATCGTCGAGGTAAAAGCCGAGCAGCAGCGCAGGTGACGATAGCGCGATGGCGAGCGCGGCGAGCCAGAGCCCGAGGCGCGGATGATCGAACAGCGGGCTCAGCCGCTCCCAAGCCCAGCGCGAAAAGCGGCTCAGCGCGCGACCGAGCACGCCCGTCCCTGCCCGCACGCGTGGTGCCCTCGCCGCGCGCGCACGGCGTGACGCGCGTGCACGGGCTCGCACACACGCGCCCCAGCGCATGCGCCCCGGCGTTCCGCCGTCACTACAATGTCATCGACCCGTCGCCGCGCTGCGCGGACATGCCATTTGACATAGCGGGGCGCTGACCCGGCGCCGTTCGCCATGTATATCCTCCCGCGGCGATGTCTCGAGGTGTCCGATACCGCGTGCTCCGCAAGATCGCTCACGGCGGGATGGCGGAGATTTTTTTGGCGCTGCAGGTCGGGGCCGAAGGCTTCGAGAAGCCGGTGGTGCTCAAGCGCATCCTGCCCGCGCTCTCGAGCGACTCGAGCTTCGTGCGCATGCTCGTCGACGAAGCGCACATCGCCTCGGGCCTGAATCATACGCATCTCGTGCAGGTGTTGGATCTGGGCAAGGCGGGCGACGAGTTCTTCCTGGTGCTCGACTTCGTCGACGGTTGGAGTCTCGAGCAGGTGCGGCGGCGCGCGCGCAAAGCGCGCTTGAAGATGCCACTGCCCTTGACCTTGTACATCGTTTCCGCGCTCTGCCGGGGGCTCGAGTATGTGCACCGCCACACGCGCAACGGCAAGCCACTCGGGATCGTGCATCGCGACGTCACGCCGCAAAACGTGCTGCTGAGCCGCGAAGGCGACGTGAAGCTGGCGGACTTCGGCATCGCCAAGGCAGCCGGCCGGCGTGAGAAGTCGGCCACGGGGGTCATCAAAGGCAAGTTCGCGTACATGTCGCCTGAGCAGACGATCGGCGCCGAGCTCGACGCGCGCTCCGACCTGTTCTCCGTGGGCACGCTGCTCTACGTGTTGACCACCGGACAAAAGCCGTTCGACGCACCCAGCGACTTGGACGTGCTGATGCAGGTGCGCAAGGCCCGCCACGAAAAGCCGTCTACCCTGGTGCGCGACTTCAACCCGGACGTCGAGCGCTTCATCGAGCGCGCGCTGCGCGCGGATCGCGCGCGCCGCTGGCAAAGCGCCGAACAGATGGCCGACCGACTCGACGGGATTTTGATCAAGCTCGCCCAGCCGAGTGGGCCGGCGGCGCTGAAGCGCTGGCTCGAGGCGTTGAGCGCGCGCGACGGAGTGGCGCCGCCCGGCGATCTGCGCGCCGCCGCGCCCGAGCCGCCCACCAGCACCATCCAGCTAGTGAGCGGGGAGCTCGAGCTTCACGAAGTCGCGCCGGAAGCGGACGAAGACGAGGACGAAGTCTCGACGCGCCGCGAGGCGCGCAAAGGCCGTAAACGCCCCGGGTCTGCGGGAGCTGGCGCGAGCCGCGCGGTCGGGACTGCCGCGAGCGTCGGTGCGCGCCTGATGAGTGCGGCGAGCGAGTCCGCGGAGGTGAGCGTCCACCCGGAAGAGGGGACGGTCTTTCACGAGCTGGCTTTGCGCGAGCCTCAGCCGGCGGAGCCGCTCGTCGCGCGCGCGCCCGACCGGCACGACGCGCAGGCCGCTCCACGCGCCGCCGCCGGCAGAGCCAGCGAACACCATCAGGAAGCAGAGCCGTCCCCAAGCGCAGCGGAAGAGGACTCACCGTCGGACGCGAGCAACACGGACGCGAGCGAAACCGACGACGAGCTCGATGACATCTCGCCCACCGGCGCGCGTGCGCTGGAGGCGTCAGACGCCATCCCGGAGCTGGCGAACCTCGGCTCCGACGCAGAGGATGAGGACGAGACCTCTGCGCGTCCGTTCGTGGAGGGTGAAACCGCTTCGGCGCTGCTCTTGACCGAGCCTCGTCGCCCGCGCGCGCGCAGATTCCGGCGCACGCGGATCGCGCTCGCGCTGCTGCTCGCGCCCGCGTTGCTCGGTGGCGGAGCCTACTTCGCGCGGCCGTTTCTGCCTACGTGGATGGTGCCCGCGGCGGTCGTGGCCTGGGTCGACGGCTGGCTCGAGGGCTGGCTCGGTGATTGGCGCGAGCGGCTGCCGATCCCGCACAGCTTGCGCGAGCGCGCTCCGGCCGCGCCCGTGCACGCGGACACCGAAGCATCGAATCGCTAAAGAGCGCAGTTTCCGGCGCTGCTTCGGCGGGACCGATCGCGCCGTGCGTTCGAGGAAGCTCGCTCGTGTGCGCGATACGCGCGCGCGGCCGGTTCGAGGCGTCAGTTGGGCACGATCTCGAACTCGCGGCTGGCCACTTCGACGCCCTTCAACGTGCGCAGCACCGCGCGATAGTGCCCCGGCGCGCGATGAACGCGCGTCCACGACCAGGTCCGCCAGCGCGCCGCCGTCGGGATCTCGAACTTGAAGCCGTACGGAGACGCCGGGCCGTCGACCGGCTCCCAATGCACACGCAGCGCGTAAGGTGCGCCCTCGGGATTCGCGAACTGCACGAACGCGTAGATCTCCTTCGTGTCGGCCGCGAACGTGTCGCGCTCGCCGACGGGCTCGCGCGCTGCGACGCCGGTCGCCAGCACGAAACGATCGATGCGCACTTCGGCCGGATCGGGCTCGCGATCGAAATCGATCAGCTCTTTCTGCTCGGCTTCCTGGGCAGCCCGCTCACGCGCGACTTCCTCCGCGCTGGCCAGTTCCAGCGCCAGTTCCGGCGCTGTGTTGCTTGCGCCCGCAGGCGGCTCCGGCTGGTGCATAGGCAGCGGCGCATCGGCCACCGAAGCCGGTTGGCGCGGCGCGGTCGTGGCCAGATTCGGCGTATCGGACCGGCCTTCCGCAGACCCAGCGGCACGTTGCAGCGCGGGCTGCACGGCCGCGGGAGCTGCGCTCTGCTTCGCGGTCGGCTGCTCCGTGCAACCACTCCAGACGCAGCAAGCGCCGAGCAGGGCGATGGATCGAATCGTCAGGTTCATCGTGGTTTCTCCTTGTGGCAGCCCTCCACGCAAGCCGCGCACCGCGGCCCGCGGCGCGAGAATTCCTGCGAAAGCAGCCGATTCGCGCGAGCGAGCCGTGGCTGCGCTGCCACGCCCGCGTGTCCGCCCGTCCGCAAACCTGCGCGCGCGCTCTACGGGCGGTCAGCTCGGATCGCTCGCACCGTCGCACGTTGACCTGACGGCGCGCCGCAAGCGTCCCGCCCGCAAGATCCCGAGTGAGGCATTCCTCCCCGGCCAAAGGGCGCGTTTTCGGCCAAAATTCTCGTGCGATGCGGCCATTTGAAAGTTAGACGTACGGCCCAAAACCTGCTGATGGCTCGCCGTGTGTGTGTGCGACCCAACCTGTGCAGCTCGCCAAACAAACTGCGTTGGTCGCTTTTGGTCACGCAACAATCTGATGGAACTAGAAGAGCTAAGTTTTGCCTCTTGAATGCTTGCTTTTACGTCTTGGATGTTAGAGTCATTCGCAGGCCTTCCTTACAACACCTCGGAGGGGACCATGTACGGTCCAGATCTTCGCGCTCGTTTCGTTCAGCTCTCGTTCGCTCTTTCCCTGGTGCCGCTCACCGGGCTAGCCGTCGGTTGCGGCTCTGACACCGCGTCGGACACCAGCGGTTCGTCGGGCGCTAGCAGCGACGACGATGACAGCAGCGACGATGACGATTCGTCGTCATCGTCCAAGACAGCGGACGCTGGCAAGGACGCGGGCAAGAAGGACGCCGGCACTTCGTCCAGCGCGACGCATGCCGACGCAAGCAAATCCAACACGACCACGGACAAGAGCGATGCCGGCAGCAGCACGTCCGGCAAGGATGCGGCGACGGCTTCGTCGTCGGGCTCCGGTTCGAGCTCGGCGTGGTGCGATGCGCTCCCCGTGTTCCAAGACGCGTGCGGCTCCTGTCACGGGTCGACGCCCGTGGCAGGCGCGCCGATGTCGCTCGTCACGTTCGACGACTTCGTCGCGGACGCGACGGTGACCCAGGGCAAGAAGGTCTACGAGGTCATCGAGACCCGCGTGCACGCCTCGAAGAATCCGATGCCGCCGACGGGCGCGCTCTCGAGCGACAAGCTCGCGAAGATCGATGCGTGGATCAACGGCGGCGCCGAGCCTGGCGACGACCCGACCTGCGCTGGCAACAAGGACGCCTCGGGCGGCGGCGATAGCACCGCCGAGGCGCCCTGGCCGCCGGCGGGCTGCGACGCGACCTACAAGCTCGTCGCGGGCTCGAACGGACAGAAGGCGTCCATCCCGGCGGGCCAGGAAACGCACCCGCAGTTCCCGATCGACCCGCCCTGGGGCAATGACGATGTGCAGGCGCTCGGCTTCAAGCCGATCACCGACAACCCCAAGGTCCTCCACCACTGGATCCTCTACGCGGATGGCATCACGTTCGTGACGGGCTGGGCGCCTGGCCAGGACGCCACCGTGCGCAAGCCCCTGCCGGACGACGTCGGCGCATACGTGCCCAAGGGAGCCGGCTCGCTGCGACTCGACGTGCACTACAACAACCTGCAGGGCACCACGATGGAGCAAGACGCGAGCGGCACCGAAGTGTGCGTCACGAAGACCAAGCGCAAGTTCACGTCGACCACGTACATGGGCTTCCTCGGCATCCCGATCATCCCGGCGGGACAGGAGCTCGACATCGTCGGCAACTGCGCCGTCTCGGTGACGCAGCCCGTGTTCTTGATGAGCGAGAGCCCGCATGCCCACAAGCTGTGCACACATGCGAAGTTCGAGGTCATGCGCAACGGCATGGACATCGTGCTGCACGACAAGCCGTTCGCGTTCGACGCACAGGTCGCCACCCCGCTGCCTGAGCCCTTCGAGCTCAAGAACGGCGACCAGGTGATCACGACCTGCCACTACAAGAACGACACCGATCAGCTCGTCACCTTCGGCGAGAACACCGAAGACGAAATGTGCTTCAACTTCGCCTCGTACTATCCGATGGGTGCGCTCAGCTGCGGTGGCGGCGGCGGGCTCGACGCTCTGGGCGGGGCCGGCGCCCTCTCCGGGTTCGGGTTCTGAACTGAGCAGCAGCGACATGTGCGGTCGAGCGTAGGCCGCGCGCTGATCTGACGAGACGCCCGCGTGCTACCGGAGGTAGCCGCGGGCGTTTCGCTTTGGCCGCGCAGGGATGCCTACGCTCACGCGCTCAGTGCATGAGCATCGCGATCACCACGGCCCCGGTGATCAGCGCGGCCAGGCCCAAGAGCACCGCATTGAGCCACGGCACGGGGGTCTTCGGCTCGACCGAGGTCAGGCTGATGCGCGCGCCCGGCGCGCTGGGCCGCTCCGAGTCGTAGTGAAAGGAGT
>CAZYWR010000071.1:0-3448 GCA_964651185.1 uncultured Polyangiales bacterium | reverse complement strand
CTCGGCCCGCGTAGCGGGCCGTCGCCGTGCAGCCTTAGGAGGGGGGCCCCGCCGACGAGCACCCCCTCCTCCCGCAGCGTCAGTTCAGCAATCAGCCACGATCACAAGCGATCAGGCACAGGCGCGAGGCGAGGAGAGCGGCGTTCGAAGCCGTAGTAGTCGAACAGCTCCGCGAGTTCGCGGTACACGTAGTCGCGCGTCAGGCCGAATTGCTCGAGGCTGTACTGGTGGTCGCTCTTGAACTTGCGCTGCGCGGCCACCGCGCGCTGAAGCTCGAGCCGCAGCGCAGGCGTGAACGTCAGGCCGAAGCGCTCGTAGATCTCGGAGATGCGCGCGACCGGATCGGCGAGCAGCGCGCGATACGTCAGGCTGAAGAAGCAGTGATCGTCGCTGCGCTCGCTCTCGAGCTGCTTTTGATGCAGGAACTTGTAGTAGTCGATGATGAGCTGCGCGAGCGCGCGCGCCTCCGGGCCGTCGAGCTGCAGCTGAGGCGAGTGCCAGCGCCAAGGCACCGTGAACAGGCTCAACATCGAGGGCACGGCCTCGTACGGGTGGCGCACGATGTGAATGAAGCGCGAACCCGGCAAGGCCTGATTCACGATCTCGAAGCGCCCCGCCAAGAGCACGTTCTTGCCGAGCAGGGTCTTGCCTGGTTCACAGAACAAGTGGCGCTGCACGCAGCCGCGGTAGTGCGCGATCAGCTGGTCGCGCCGCGCCGCCGGAAGGCGATCGATGAAGCGCAGGTGCGCGAAGCGCTCGGGGAAGGGGAGCACCAACCACACGGCGGGTGTGGCGAAGGCGAGCGCCCAGAGCGCCTCGTCTTCCTCGTCCTGATCGAAGCCCGTGTCGTGCAAACCCTCCCAGGCTCCGAAATAAGAGCGATCGGCGGCGCGGCGAACGCGGCTGAGCACGCCGCCGGCGAAAGCGTTCGCGCGCTGCAAGGCGCCGATCAGCCGGTGTCCGGTGATCGTAGGGAACAGCGTCTCGATCAGCTTGAAGGTGGTGAACTGCGGATCGAGCGACATCAGGCGGTGTAAAAACGTGGTCCCCGAGCGCGGCGCAGCCACGATGAAGATCGGCTTGCCCAGCGGGGTCGCGTGGTGCTCCGGAAAGAGCAGGTTGTCGGCCCGTTCGCCGATGCGATCGATCGCACCGACCAGCAGCGTGGCGGCCACGAGCGAGTCCACGAACAGCGTGCGCTTCGCGGAGAAGGTCGCGGGCGCGTTCGCGATCCGGAGCATGGCCTTCATCGTTTCGAGATCGCTGTACATCTGACGAGGCGCCTTTCTAGCACCGGGGCGCGGCTCTGGGGCCCCGGCCAAACGCTATCCCACTTCCGTTGGTCCCCGCGAGCGGGCCCGCCGTTTACGAAAAAAGTGAAGAGGACCTTCTTTTCGTACCGGCCGCGTGGTGGGCGCGTCCATTTTAGTAGAATCTAGTCCGGCGCGACCTCAGCGCATGGGCGGAAGGGGCAAGCGAGCCGGTCGATAACGGCGCGTGCTGGCGCGCTGCAGCTCGAGCTCGCCCACCAGCATGGGCGGGGCGACCGTCGAGACTGGTACGGCGCCACTCTCGGCGTAGCAGTAGCTGTTGTCGACGTCGTAACCGTCGCCGAACGCAAGGATGCGCTGCATGACCGCAAGCGGAGTGCCGATGAACGTCACGTCGCGGACACGCGTCTCTTTGCCAGTCTTGGGATCGACGGTGTACACGGCCGTGGGCACGCCCTTGAAGGCCTGAAAATCGTACTGATCCGTGCGCGTCTCCCCCGCCGATACGCCGCGGATGATCAACCCGTACGGGAGCCCGCGGCGCGCGGTCTCTTCGCACAGCATCGCCTTCAGCGCGTCCCACGGGCGCGTGACGCGCGCGTGCACGAGCAGGTTCGCCATGCGCGCCATCGGATCCTGGAAGCGCTCGTGACGGCCGTGTCCGTTCGAGTGCTTGGCGCCTTCGGCGAGCTGCCGGCTCATCAGAAAGCTCTTCAAGACGCCGTCTTCCACCAGCTCGGCGCGCTGCGCGCGCACGCCCTCATCGTCGATGTGATAGAAGCCGTGCAGCGGCACCCCGCGGTAGTGCGAGAGCGTCGGGTCATCGATGATGTCGACCCCCGCAGGCAGGATGCGCTGGCCGAGCTTGGCAGCGAAGGTGTGTCCTTCGCTGCGCGAGCCGAGCCGCTCGCCTTCGAGGCGATGGCCGATCGCTTCGTGAAAGATCAAGCCGCTGGCGTAGCCGGACAAGAGCGCGGGGCCCGCGTACGGATCGAGCGGCTTGGCCTGGGCCAGCTCCTTGAGCTCGCGCGCCATGCCTTCGATCGCTTCTGCAACTTGGTTGCGGCTCGGCAGCGCCTCCGGGTCGCGCCCATAAAACGTTCGCGTGCTCTCCACGTGCACGCCGTCCGGTCCGAGCAGGAAGGCCTGGAGCGACACTTCGTAGTACGTGTCCTGGCAGATGAAGCGCGATCCCTCTGAGCTCACGAACAAGCGCACCTTGTTGAGCCCGCGGATCTGCACGTAAGGATCGAGCATGAAGCGGTAGCGGCGGTAGAGCGCGCTCGTGTCGCGCACGAAGTCTTCCCAGCGCCGCTTCGGAAACACCACCGGGCGCACGTCGTCGAAGTGGCTGAGCACGGGCTCGACGCTGAAGCTCTTGCCTCGCTGCGCCAGGTGCTGCTCGACCAGGATCTTCTTCTTTTCGTAGTACTCCTGCAGCGACTCGTCGTACTTATGTTGCGTCAGGCGCCAGAGCGCGTAACGCAGCACGTCGGGATCGAGATCCTCCGGGCCATCGATCCAGTTGAACGATTGACGCTGGGTGAGGTCGGAGGTGATGCCGCCGTCGATCATGTTGTCGAGGCGGTGCGAGCCCACGCGGATTTCAGCGTACAGGTCCGAGTCGCGATGCGGCTCCGAACGAAACACCGATCCGTAGCGTCCCCACACGCTCAGCCCCTCTTTGGCGTGCACCAGAAACGACAGGAAAAAAGGCGGTGGCTCGCCTGGCTGGCGCAACCCCTTGACCTGGCGCGCGAGCTCCTGCTCCATGGCGCGCAAAAGCCGCCGGCAGTGCGCGAGATCCACGCTGCGCTGCGCCTTCGAATTTCGTGCGCTCGCGCGCGCCTCGACCAGGCCTGCGGCGCGCCCGTGACCTACGCTCTTCTTTCGTTGTTTGCTGCTCATGCTCTCCGCAGGGACGACGGCTCGTGGACCGGTTGGGGGACCTTGGGGGGCGGCTCGCGATCGGCGTAATAAGCATCGACGCGCTCCGCGATCGTGCGCTGCACCTGGCGGATGAGCGCAGGGAGCTCGTGCTTCTCGACGCCCGCAGTCTCCACCGGCCGGTCCAGGTACACCGTGACACGGCGCCCGGGATGGATGTAGGGCTCACCCTTGCGCATAACCTCGAACATACCCGTGACGGCCACCGGCACGATAGGGAGCCCGAGCGC
>CAZYWR010000070.1:0-1873 GCA_964651185.1 uncultured Polyangiales bacterium | reverse complement strand
GATCCGTGGCCAGATAGAATTCGCCGCCCGTCTCCTGCGCCATGCGCTTGAGCAGCTCCGGGTTGACCGGGAAGTTGCCGCCGCCGAACAGCGGCCGGCCGAATAGATCGATGCCGCGCTGCACCGGCGCTTCGTCCGAACGGCCCATCAGGATCGTGTAGAGCTTCACGCCCATGTGCTTGGCGAACTGCGCGGCCTCGTCGGGCGCGATGTTGCCGCTGTTGGAGTCGCCGTCGGTGAGCAAGATGAGCGCGCGGCTCTTGGCCTTCGACGCGCGCAGCCGATTGAGCGCGACTCCCACTGCGTTGCCGATCGCGGTGCCGCGCCCTTCGATCATGCCGAGCTCGAGATCGGCGATCGCCCCGCGCAACATGTCTTTGTCGCTGGTGAGCGGCATCAGCGTGAAGGCGTCGCGCCCGAACACCACGCAGCCGATGCGATCGTTCGGCCGCTTGGCGATGAAATCGTCGACCACGTATTTCGTGGCTTCGAAGCGGTTCGGCGCGATGTCGGAGGCCTGCATCGAGAGCGACAGGTCGAGCGTCAGCACGATGTCGATGCCCTCGAGCTCGCTCTGCTCGCGGGCGTGGATGCTCTGCGGCCCCATCAGCCCCAGCACGCACAACAGGAGCGCCGTGACGCGAAAGGCGTAAAGCAGCGGGCGCAGGCGCACGCGCCACGAGACCGGCATCGCCGCGAGCTCGCGCCCGCGCGACACGCGCACGCGCGGCGCGCGCAGCTTGTCCCAATAGCCGCGCGACCAGACCACGAGCAGCGCGCCCAGCGCGAGCAGGGCCGCCCACGGCCGCTCGAAGCGCATGCCGACATCCGAAGGCGGCACGCCGTAGCCGTACTCGAGCACGCTGACGACTAGATACGCCGCCGGGATCGCGACCAGGACACAGTACAGCCAGGGCGCGAGCCAGCCGAGCCGCCGCGTCAGGAAGTTCATGGCCGCGCCTCACCCTTGCGATCGGGGCCGCCATCGTGCGCCTCTGCGTCGCGCTGCGCGCGCGCTTCGAGGCCGGCTCGTTCGTGCGCGCTCGCCCGCGCTGCCGGAGAGGCGCGCTCGTATGCGCCCGCGTGGGCGTCGACCGGCGGCGCTTCGGAGAGCGTCGGGGTGGTCGCGCGCACCAGCCCGAGCGCGCCGTTCCATAGATCTTGGCACTCGGCAGGGTCGGGCACCGCGCGCGCGAACTTCACCAGGTCGCATTGCTCGAGCAGGAGTCTCACGCCGGCCAGCGATAGCTTCGGCGGCGCGAGCTGATCGAGCGTCGTGACGAGCTCCGCCGTGGTGCGCTCGAGGCCGTCGAAGCCGTAGCGGCGGCCCAGGTATTCGCGCACGGCATCGCTTACCCCGTCCACGAACTCCTCGGCGCGCCCGGCGGCAAAGAGCTCTTCTTTGTCGCGCGCCAAGCTCTCGAGCCGCTCCAGGGCGAGCTCCCAAGCTGGACGCGGCGGCGGCGGCGGGAGCGCCGGTTTCGGCCGATTGCGCAGCCAGCGCGAAACGTACAGGGTGGCGACGGCGGTGAGGGCGACGCCCAAGAGCCCGAGGCCGATCCAAGCCAGCGTGTAGTCGTCCTGCATCACGCGCACGGGCTTGGTCGCCGGCTTCGGCGCGGCGTTCGGCTCGTTGGCGATCAGCGAGCGCACGGTCAGCGCCTGGGGCTCGGTCCTGGCTTCGTCGAGCTCGCCGTTCGGGCCGACCAGCCGCAGCGTGAGCGCAGGCACCTCGACCTGGCCGGGCTCGAACGCGATCAGATCGAGCTCATAGACCGTGCGCGTGCGCTCGCCGTGCGGCTCCGCGCGCAGCCGCCGATCGGCCAGCTCGAGCCCGCCGAACGACTGGTCGGGCAGCGAGACGCCGAGCGCG
>CAZYWR010000069.1:0-2815 GCA_964651185.1 uncultured Polyangiales bacterium | reverse complement strand
GAGCCGCCGCTCGATGCGGCGGGTCACCGTGCTCGGCTTGTAGTGCGTGAAATCGATCCCGAACTCCTTCTCGAGCATGCGGTACACGGCCTCCATGCCGTGCTCGTCGGAAGCGGCGGGGATCGGTCCGGGCGCGCTGGTCCTGCGCTGTGTGTGCTCCACGATCACGCGCGGCATCTGGTCGGGCGGGAGCACGTAATCGGCCACGCCGGCGTCGCGCGCGGTCTTGGGCATGCCGTCGAACTGCGCGCTCTCCATGTCCTGTACGAGCACGAGCCCGCCCGCCTCGTGCACGGCCAAGATGCCGCGCGAGCCGTCGCTGCCGCCGCCAGAGAGGACGACCGCTACGCTGCTCGGCCCGCAGTCTTGCGCCAGCGACCGGAAGAAAATATCGATGGGCAGAGGCAGGTCGTGTTCGCGCTCCTGCTCGCGCAAGAGAAGCCGCCCGCCCGCGATGATCATCGTCTTCTTCGGCGGGATCAAATACACGTTTCCCCGCTCCACGCGCATGCCGTCGCTGACCGCGTGGATGGGCAGGCGCGTGCGGCGCGCCAGGATCTCGTCCATCAGGCTCTTGAAGTCCGGCGAAAGGTGCTGGACCACCACGAAGGCCAGCGCGCAATCCGGGGGGACGCTGGCGAAAAAGCGTTCGAGCGCGTCCAGGCCGCCGGCGGATGCACCGATTCCGACGACGTGCAGCGTGGAGTCTCGAACTTCGAACGCGGGCTCGGCGCTGTGCCGGCCGTGATGCCCATCGAGTCTAGGTTCCACGCCGGAGCTCGACGAGCAGCAAACATGCCAGACTGCCCCGGCGAGGGAGATCGCGCATTCGCGGCCCAAAGCCTCCCGGTTTTTGGGGCCCGCCTGCGCGCACGCGCGGCCCTGGGGGAGCACCTCTCCGGTCGCAGGCTGCCTCGTCCGTGGCAGATCGACACAGACGACTCTCCACTTCGTCACTACGCAGAGCGCGGCCCGCGCCCGTGAGCACGCCTCAGTCGACGAAGTATTCGCGATCTCCGGCGAGGCCTTCCTCGAGCGCGGCCATGCCGGCCGCGACGTCGAGCTTCACGCCCTCGCGCGCGAAGCTCATCCCGAGCGCGTACAGCGTCTTGAACAAGTGGTGCGAGCGGCACTGCTCGCCCATTTGCCCGATGCGCACGACGTGCAGGCCAAACGCGCCGCTGATCTCGACGCGGAACGCCTTCGTCATGTATTCGCGTACGCGAGCGCTGTCGACGTGATCGGGCAACTTGATGGCGATCACGCTGTTGAGGCGCACGTCCTTGGCTGCAAACAGCGTCAGGCCCATCGCCTCGAGCCCGTTCTGCAGCGCGAGCGAGCTCATCTCGTGCCGCCGGAAGCGCCGCTCGAGCGTCTCCTCCGCGACCAGGCGCAGCGCTTCGTGTAGCGCCAGGACGCCCGGCACCGGCGCCGTGTAGTGATATTGCTGCTGCCCCCAGAACTTCTGCGCGCGCAGCGCGTCGTAGCACCAGTGCGGGCGCGGCACCGGATGGCGCTCGAGCGCAGTCCAGGCGTCGCTCGAGAACGCGCAGAGCGACACGCCGGGGATCGAGCTCAGCGCCTTCTGTCCACCTGTCAGCCCGACGTCGATACCCCAGTCGTCCATCGGCACCGGCATCGCGGTCAGCGTGACGACGGAGTCCACGATGGTGAGCGCGCCGTGCTCCTTGGCCAGCTTACAAATGTCGGGCAGCTCCACCAGCTTGACCCCGCACGAAGTCTCGCCGTGGGCCATCGTGATGACGTCGTAACGGCCCTTGCTCAGCGCTTCGCGCACCTGGGCGAGCGAGATCGGGCGGCCGGGCGGACCTTCGAGCCACGTGACTTCCGCGCCCACGCCGGTGGCCATCTCGCCGAGCCGGCCGCTGAAGGTGCCGTTGCTCAGACACAGCACCTTGCGGCCCGGCCAGCACAGGTTCGAGACTGCCATCTCCATCGCGGCCGACGCCGGGCCGGCCAAGCCGAGGATCTTGTCGCTGCGCGTCTGAAACGCGTAGCTCGCCATCTGCTTCACGTTGCGGATCACCCGGTCCATGGTCGGACCGAGGTGATTGATGATCATGCCGTTCGCCTGGGCGACGGCTTGCGGAATGGGCACGGGTCCCGCGCCCATCAGGAGCAGCGGCTCCGAGGGCAGGATGGCGGCGAGCGGCGTAGTGGGCGGCGGAAGGATGGAAAAACTCATGACTCCATGCCGGCGCGCGCGGCGGGCGCACGACGTTTGCTGATAGTGGGACACAAGACGGAGACGGGCAACAAGCGTCCAGATCCCGGCGCCGGCGAGCGATCGAACCGAGCCCGCGCGGGCGCGACGGACGAACGGTGCGCGGGCTCGCGAAACGCGCATGTAAGGCTTTGCGGCACATGATGCCCCTGCTAAGCAGCAGGTAAGTACGCGGCTCCACCCCCCGGGAGTACACCGCCATGCGCCGTCCGGATGCTCGAACGCGCCAGCGCGCGCGGATACAGGTTGCTCGCACAAGCCCGCGCGCGTCGGTCGCAGCGGGCGCGCGCAAGCGTCATGACACAGCGCGCGCGGGCGCACGCGAGCAAAATGACACCGCGGACGCGCGCAAGCGTCATGACACCGCGGGCGCTCGCGCGCGCCCGCGCATACTTCGACAAGCCGCGCGCGCGGGGCAGCGCGCGCAGGGTGGCGTCGTTCGCGTGCTCGGACTGCTGCTCGCCTGCGCGCTGCTCGTTCCGGGCTGCACGCGCGAGCTCCTCGATCACGATGGCTTCGCGCAGGCGGACTTGAGCGGCAGCGTGCGCATCCCACTCTCCACCACGAGCG
>CAZYWR010000068.1:0-3387 GCA_964651185.1 uncultured Polyangiales bacterium | reverse complement strand
CTCGCCCGACCTCGACGGTGGGGGGGCCGCTGGAAAGGGGATCTTATGCAGACGATGCAGAAGCGGTTCGTTCGGCGCTACGGCTGGGTTGCCGTCCTCGCGCTCGCGAGTTGTGCTGCAGACGCGGATGATTCGTGTTCGGATTTGGATCAAAACGGGAACGGAGCTTGTGTCCAGCAGGAGCCCGAGCCGGGCATGTCCTCCGCGGCGCTCAACTGGCGTCGCCCTCACGCGTTCACGGTCACAGCGAGCGTGGATCCCTCGGGAGCCGGCACCGTCGTCGCCAAGTCGCGCTCTTGGCTCGCGCGCTGTGAAGGGAGCAGCTGCCGGGCGAAATTCGGCGCATCCTTATCGCTCCAAGCCACGGCTGCCAGCGACTACCAGTTCACAGGGTGGAGCGGCTGCAGCGATAGCCGCAGCGCCACGTTGAAGCTGCCGTTCATCCACGGCGATTTGGCGTGCGTCGCCCATTTCACGCAGAGCGTCGTCGTCGTGAGCACCGGCGTCCTCGGCATGTACCGCGGCCAGGTTACGATCACCTCGCCAGCAGGGTGTGCGGGCTTGCAAGCCTGTGGTGTCCCTTACGGCACGACTCTGACACTCGTCGCACCATCGAACTCGAGCTACCGATTCGTGAGCTGGTCATCCTGCTCAGATTCGACCGACCCGACGTTGACACTCGTCGCCAAGACGTCGACCACATGTTTGGCGATCATGGAGCCCATCACGAGCGAAGTTTCCTGGAGCGTCGTGCCCGAAGCTGGGGGCACCGTGCGGCTCTCCGCGGGAGGGCCCGACATCACCTGTTCAGAGTCGAGTTGCCAGGTCGTGCTCGGCGCGAGCATCACGATCGAGGCGGTATCGAACAGCGGTTATCGGTTTGTGGGTTGGAGCGGCTGCTCCGATTCCAGCGAGCCTCAGCTCCAGGTGACGGCCGCGAACGAACAGCCGCAACACTGCGAGGCGCACTTCGAGGCGGAGTAGCCCAGCGCCTTCGGCCACTGGCGGAGCTTGCGCTAACACTGCGAGGCGCACTTCGAGGCGGAGTAGCCCAGCGCCTTCGGGCCACTGGCGGAGCTTGCGCTGACGGCGCGTGCCCGCGAGGTCGCGGTCAGGTCTACGTCGGCACTGGCGATGCGCTGTCCGTCGGCTTCGGCCTGGGTCCCGCGCCCGGCTCGATCGTCGCGCTCGGTTTGTAGCGAGCAAGCGCGCTGGCTTGTAGCGCGCATCCCAACGGCTGCAGGGTTGCCCAAAACGGCGCTCCCGGAGCAATCCGGCGAATGCTAGGCTGCGCGGATGGCGATCGCGACTCCGGTCTTGCCTCCTGCCGCCCCGCCCGGGGACAGCGTCGACCAGCGCCTCATCATGTACAACGTGCCCTGGAGCGCTTACGAGGCCCAGCTCGCGTTGCGCGGTGACGCGCCCGTGCCGCGCGTGGCTTTTCTCGACGGAGCGATGGAGCTGATGAGCCCTTCCCGCGATCATGAGCGCCTCAAGTCGTACATCGGCCGCCTGATCGAGGCTTACGCTCTCGAACTCGACATCGACCTGTCGCCCTACGGCGCATGGACGTTGCGCCAAGAGCCACGAGCGAGCGGGCTCGAGCCCGATGAGTGCTACATCATCGGCGCCGACCAGCGCGCGGAGCGTCCCGACCTCGCGATCGAAGTGGTGTGGACAAGCGGAGGCCTGGACAAGCTCGAGATCTACAGCCGTCTGCAAGTGCCCGAAGTATGGGTGTGGCGCGAGGGTAAGCTCTACGTATACGTCTTGCGCGGCTCGACCTACGAGGCCGTCGAGCGGAGCGAACAGCTACCAAGCATTGACCTGACGCTGCTGGCATCGTTTCTCGACGCACCGACGGCGATGCAGGCGGTGCGCGCCTATCGCAGCGCGCGCGCGAGCGCGCGCCCGAAGTAGGCAGCTGCCGGCGTCGCTTCGTGTGCACTCATGAGAGCGCGGCGGCGCCCGGCTGCACGGGGGCGGTGCGCAGATCGCTCGCCCAGTCTGCGGGTGGCACCGGTTCGAACGACGAGCTCAACAGGCGCGGCGACCCCATTTGCTGGGGGTTTTGGATCGCCAGGACGATCTCGTTCACGTGCAGCGAAAAACGCGCCGACAAGCGGTTCGGTTTGCGCTCTGCGACCGCTTCCGCCAGCTCGGCGATGCCGCGCGCGAAGTCCATGCGGTTGGCGCCCTTGGTCTTGAAAGCGAAGTGCGGCTCGCGTAGGAGCGGCACGCGCTTGGGGCCGAGCCCGACCATGCGCGCGAGGCGCGGATGCTTTTCGAACTTGAGGCCGAGCTTGTTGCGCTTTTGGAGATACACGGGCGAGCCGTAGTCCCAGCATTCGTCGACGCGCAGGATCCCGCGGTCGCCGATGACGCGCAGCGAGTGATCGTGCGGACCGAAGATGCTGCAAGTGACGCGCGCCACCAGGCCCGATCCGAACTCGATGCAGGCCACCGAGAAGTCGGGTGCGTTCTCGAGCACGTCCGGCGCCTTGTGCGGAATGGTCAGCGCGGAAAATGACGTGACCGACTTGGCGGGGCCGAAGAAGGCGGCGAGCCAGGTCACGTAATACCCGGCGTGCTCGAGCGTGCAGCCGACCGCGAACTCGTCTTGATACGGCCACGGATTACCCGAGTCGCTCTTCCACTCGCGATAGTTCATCAAATGGATGGGACCGTCGTCGAGCTCCGCATAGGCGAGCCGCGGCGTGCCGACCGCGCCCTCGCGCAGCGCCTTCCACAGACTCTGCGCCGATTCGCCCAACATGCTGCAGGGAGCGCTCGACAGCTCGAGCCCGCGCCGTTCGGCTAGCGCCACGAGCTCTTCGGCCTGCTCGAGCTCCACGCTCAAAGGCTTCTCCGAGTAGACGTGCTTATCCGCCTCGAGCGCGGCGCGCGACACCTCGTAGTGGCTGCCAGGGTTGGTCAAGTTGACGACGATCTGCACGCGCCGGTCCGCGAGCAACTCGGGCAACGAGCCGTACGTCGTCACCTTGTGGTAGCGCGCGAAGCGGTGCATGCGCTCGAGGTCGCGATCGAACACGCCGACCAACTCGAGCTGAGGGTGGTTGGCCAAGGTCTTGAGGTAGAAGTCGGCGACGTAGCCGCAGCCTACGATGGCGATTCGCATGATGCTCCCTGCTGGTCTGACGTCCGTGCTTCGTTCCACTGCGCGCGCAGTGCGTCCATCGTCTGCATGATCGCGAGCGTCTCGTCGAGCGGCATGATCGAGCTCTCGCGTTCGCCCGCGTCGAGGCAACGCATGACCTCGAGCGCCTCGTGCGCGTAGCCGTTGCCGAGGCGCGGCCGGCGGATCGTGCTCTCGGCGCGCAAGCGCTGCGCTTGCGCGCGTAGGTTGCGCAAGAGCGGCGAGGCGCC
>CAZYWR010000067.1:0-10452 GCA_964651185.1 uncultured Polyangiales bacterium | reverse complement strand
TCGACCTCGAGCCGCTCGACGCCATCGAGCTGCGCACCGATCCCGACAATTCGGCGAGCGCGCGTCTGGCCGTGAAGCTCGGTTTTCGCGGGCCTTTGGTCGATCCGCTGAGCTTGCCGCTGCCTGACGGAAGCAAACGCGACGCGCACGTTTACACGCTCTCGCGCGTCGAATACGCGGTCAGCGGCACGCGCGAGCTTCCGCTGGAAGCTTACGACGTGCTCGATCGGCGCGTGCTCTGACTCACGAAACGAGAGCGCGCGCTCAGTGGAAGAAGAAAGCCTGATCCGCTGCGAGCACCAGAATCTGATGCTCCTCGAGTCGGTACAGGACGCGCAGCCGCTCGACCACCAGCTCCAACGTGCACGGATCGCTCTGTCCACACACGATCCGACCGAGCTCCGCGCACTCGCTGAGCGCGCGCGCAACCTCCGGCAGGTCCTCGATGTCCTCGAGCGCCTCCGGCGTGAACTCGACAGGTCGGGTCATGGTCTCCTGCGATCAAACCTGCCCCGCTCGCGGCGATCAAGCGGTTTTGTCGCCGTTGCGCCGGCGAGCACGCCTTGGCCGCGCAAGCCACTTCCGGTCGCTCCCGCAACGGCCTACGATCGAGTGGACGGTGCACGAGGGGGCGCGATGCGCTAGTGCTCTCACCGACACACATGCTGCCAGGGTTGAATACTCGCTCTTGCTCGCGATCCACGCGTACCGCCTCGCGCATCGCGGGCACCGGGCACTACGCCCCGGCCCGGGTGCTCACCAACCACGATCTGGCGCGCATGGTCGACACCTCCGATGCCTGGATCATGGAGCGCACGGGCATCTCCGAGCGGCACCTGGCCGCAGAAGGAGAGACCACGAGCGACATGGCGGCCAAGGCGGCCGAGGCGGCGCTGGCGGCTGCCGGCATCGCCGCGAGCGAACTCGACCTGATCATCGTCTCGACGGTGACGCCCGACGCGCCGCTGCCGTCCACGGCCGTATCCGTGCAGCAGAAGATCGGCGCGCGCAGCGATTGCCCGGCGTTCGATTTGGCCGCGGCCTGCGCTGGGTTCATCTATGGACTTTCGATCGCGGACCGCTTCCTGGCCGGCGGCACCATGCGCCACGTGCTCGTGATCGGCGTCGAGCTCTTATCGCGCGTGATCGACTGGCGCGACCGCACCACCTGCGTGCTGTTCGGCGATGGCGCCGGCGCGGTCGTCCTCAGCCCTTCGGAGGACGGAGAGCGCGGTGTGCTCTCGACGCATCTCTACGCCGATGGCTCGCAGGCTACGTCGTTGCAGATTCCCGCGGGCGGCTCGGCCCAGCCCGCCAGCGTGGCCACGGTGGAGGCGGGCCTCCACTACGTGCACATGAGCGGACAAGACGTCTTCAAATATGCGGTGCGCGCGCTCTCCGCAGCCAGCGTGACCGCGCTCGAGGCCAACGGCGTGATCAGAGAGCAGGTGCGCTGGGTCGTCCCGCACCAGGCCAACATGCGCATCCTCGAGGCCGTGTCCAAGCGCGTGGGCATCGGCATGGAGCGCTTCGTGCTCAACATCGCGCGTTATGGCAACACCTCGAGCGCGTCGATTCCGATCGCGCTCGACGAGGCGGTGCGCGAGGGCAAGGTCCAAGCGGGCGACTTGCTGCTGATGTGCGCGCTGGGCGCCGGCTTCGCTTGGGGCAGCGCGCTGGTCCGCTTCTGAGATACCGCGCCTCGTGCGAGCTCTCTTTCGCTAACGAAGCGTCGAGCTTGGGCGTGAAGGCTTTGCGGTTCTTGGCGACGCTCATCCTCGCCCCGAGGAGCTCGCGCACGGCAGCGACGTCCTTGCGAACTTAATGCTGTCTTGACCTCGATGCAGACCATCTTGATGAAGTCGTAGTCCCGGAGCCGGTACCGTTCACGCAGGGAGGAACGATGTACTGGCTGCGGAAGCTTGCGGCAGCGCTCGGTCTGATCGCGAGCGTCGCCACGGCGCAAGCCCAGAGCGCGAGCGACGCTGATCAAAAGGAGACGGATGATGAGGTGGCGAAGCCGCCAGCGGCCCCTTACACCCTGGGTGCCTATGTGGAGGCTTTCTACCAATGGAACTTTAACGAACCGTCGAATCAGATCACGAATTACCGAGGCTTCGACAATCGTAGCAATACCTTCACGATCTCCAACGCCGCGCTGGATGCGCAGTGGGATTATCGCGATGTGCTCGGCCACCTGACCCTTCAGGTTGGGCATACACCTTCGACCTACTATTCGTCCGAGCCTACCCGCGCGGGCGCGAGCGGCGCGAACGGGACGAGCGCGGAGCTGTGGAAGTACTTGCAGCAAGCGAACGTCGGCTATCGCTTCGCGGACGTCATCTCCGTCTCGGCGGGCATCTTCCTCTCGCCGATCGGCCCGGAGAACATGGCGATCAAGGACAACTGGAACTGGTCGCGCTCCGATCTGTTCTTCGGTTGTCCGTTCTATCATACGGGTGCGCGCGCCACGTATAACCTTGGCGACGCGTGGGCTCTGACGCTCGCCGCCTACAACGGCTGGAACTCCGTGGTCGACAACAACGGGCGCAAGTCGCTGTCCACGCAGGCGGCGTACACGAGTCCGAAGCTCGTGGCCTCGCTGCTATACTTCGGCGGCGTGGAGCGCCCCGAGGCCGCCCCCGAGGGCCAACCATGGCGCCACCTGTTCGACGCGCACGCGACCTGGAACGTCGCGCCGTGGCTCTCGCTGCTCGCGCACGGGAATTCGGGGTTCGAGCGCAATCGCTTCGGTCAGTCGCGTTGGGCTGCAGGCGCGCTCTATGCGCGCGCTCGCTTGCATGAGGGATGGTTCGTCGCGCTGCGCGGCGACGCGTTCTTCGAGCACGTTCCGCGCGGGGCGACGCCGATCTTCTGGCCCGTCTCCTGGGTCTCCTCGGGAACGGCCACGGTCGAATTCCGACCCGCTGAGCACGTGTCGTTTCGCGCTGAGTACCGCCGCGACCAAGCGGCCGGTGACATGTTCTTCGGGGGCGCCGTGTCGAGCGATCCGGCTTCCGGAGCATTCGTGCCGAATCGGAGAGCGCAGGACACCGTCACGCTGGGCACGACCGCGTGGTTCTAGCTGGGCGATATCGATCGCCAACGGATGAGTCCGTTTCCCGGCCACGTCCTGGACGCTAGTTCCGGTGCGCGGCTGACCACGGCGCGGTCGATGTAAAGCTCTCACGTACTCTGCCATGGTTTGGACCACTCCGCGGCGACCGGCCGGCCCCCGATCCGGCGCGCCGCGCGACGGGTCTCCTGTAAGCTGATCGCATGGCAAAAGCGGTGGTCGTGAGCGATGCGGCAGCTGGCCTGACGGATGAGCTCGAGATGGAGCTGCGCGGACATCTCGCAGCGGGGTTCGACAAGGTCAACACCAAGCAGTTCCTCAAGAACGGCGCCCACGACGCGACCTTCGCTGCGTGGCGCGGGCTGCTCGCGGACTGCGACGTGTATCATCACATCGGCCACGGTCAGATCCGCTGCACCCGTCACAAACAATCGTTCGAAGTGAACGTCATGTACAAAGGGCTGCTGGGCAACTATCCCTGGTGCTGCCCGGAAGACACTGGCCGCCAGAGTGAGCTCGACGCGATCTCAGGGTCGATGCAGTCGGCGGAGCATGCCCGGAAGTTGATCGCGCAGGCCGGTAAGCGCGCTCGGCAGCTGAGCTCGGCCGAGGCCGCGCACCTGGCGGAGGGGTATCTCCTGTTCGGTGCCGAGGAGCTGACGATTGGCCCGGCCGACATCGCGCGCCTCGACGCTGCTCCCCGAACCCTGGTGTACCTGAGCTGCTGCGTCGGCGCTTGGGACGAGAAGCTGCCGATGGCGTTCATCAACAAGGGTACGCGTTACGTGATCGCCTACAAGCGCTACGCCGACGATCGCCTGTCGGTGGCCACGTCCATGGCGTTTTACGCGTACTGGAAGCAGCTTGGGTTCGCAGTCGATGCCATTCCTAAAGCGTACAAGGACATCGTGCTCGAGGTGGGCTACCAGCTGCATCCCGCGCTCTACGAGCTCGGCAACGTCACGACCGCGGCGGACTCGCTGGATCCGAACGTCAAGCCTTGAGGGGAGGCCATGAGTCAACCGCGCGCAGCGAGCGCTCGTGACCTGCGGAGAGCACCAGGATGGCTGGTGCGTCAGGCGATCGGTGAGCTGCCTACCCACGCGATCGACTTTCATCTCATCGCGGCCTACCTCGCGTGCTGTGACCGCAGCGATTCAGAGCAGGATGGGCGCGCGATCGAGGCGGCGATCCCGGGCGGCGCACGCGAGGTTCAGGTCGTCTTGACTTGAGCCCGCGAGCGAACCCGATAACCGACGCCGGGCTCCGTCAAGAGCCACTCGGGCCGCGCAGGATCGGGTTCGATCTTCTTGCGTAGCTCGGCCATGCGCACGCGCAGGTAGTGGGTATGTGCGGTGTGGCCCGGACCCCAGACCTCCTTGAGCAGCTGGCGGTGGGTCAGGACCTTGTCGGCGTGTTGCGCCAAGAGCGTAAGCAGACGGTACTCGATCGGAGTCAGGTGTACTTCTTGTTCGTTGACGGTCACGAGGCGGCGCTCGAGGTCGATGCGCAGCCCCCCGAGGTCGATGACCGGAGTGGACGTGCTGAGCTGCGCCGCTTGAGCGTGGCGCAAGGCGACGCGGATGCGGGCGAGCAGCTCGTTCACGCCGAAGGGCTTGGTCAAGTAATCGTCTGCGCCGGCGTCGAGCGCGAGCACCTTGTCATCTTCCCTTCCACGCGCCGAGATCACGATGATGGGCACGCGCGACCATTCGCGCAGCTGCTGTGTCAGCTCGATGCCGTCGCCGTCGGGCAAGCCTAGGTCGAGCAGGATGACCTCCGGGTTGTGGCCGGTCGCGAGCGCGAGCGCTTCGCGCGCGTTGGCCGCTTCGACCAGACGGAAGCCGTGCGAGACGAGCGACGCTCGCAGGAACTTACGCATCGCTCGTTCGTCTTCGACGAGCAGCACGAGCGGTCCGGGCGCGGCGGTCACGTTTCACCTCCGAGCGCCGGCTGGGGAATCTCTTCGGCCAGGCGTGGCGCTCCTTCGACGACCGGCAGCCGAATGCGAAAGAGCGCGCCTCCTCCCTCGCGATTCTCGGCGGTCAACGTGCCGCCGTGCGCTTCGACGATGCCGCGGCAGATGGCGAGCCCCAGCCCCGCGCCTGTCACGCCTGTGTGTCGGCCGCGCACGAACTTATCGAAGATGTGCACGGTGTCGTCGCCGAGACCAGGCCCGCGGTCCTTGACGTCGATGCAGACGGCGCTGTCGACGCACTCTGCGGCGATCTCGATGGGCGAGCCGTCCGGGGTGTACTTGACGCCGTTTTCCAGCAGGTTGACGAAGACCTGCTGCATCAGCACCGGATCGACCGACAAGAGCGGCACGTCAGGTGCGATGTGCGTGCTGACGACGCGGCCCGCGAGCTTGGGCTCCAAGCGCGTCAGCGCCGCCCCGACCACTTCGTCGAGCGGCACCCAGTCGCGGCGCGGCGAGAGCCCGCCCGATTCGAGCCGGGTCATGTCGAGCAGGTTGGCGACCAGGCGCTCGAGGCGCTCGGCTTCGTCGCAGATCGTGTCGAGCAGCTCTTTGCGCGTGGCCGCCGGCAGCATGGGATCATCGCGCAGCGAGGTGGCGGCGCCGGTGATCGAAGCGAGCGGCGTACGCAGGTCGTGCGAGACCGCGGACAAGAGCGAGCTGCGGAGCTCCTCGGACTTGGCGCGCAACGCAGCCTTACGCGCCTCCTCCGCGAGCCGCGCGCGTTCGAACGCGAACGCAGCTTGCCGGCAGAACGCCTCGAAGAAATTGCGCTGCTCGCCGTTCAGGCGCCCCCCTTGCCGGGGCAAGATCGCGAGCGCGCCGATCGCCTCCGGCCCCACGCGCAGCGGAGCGCACACGGCCTTCGAGCCGGGCAAGGTGTCGGTGCCGAGCCCGGCCAACCTGCCGTGCTCGAACGCCCACTTGGCGACTCCAAGCTCGGTCGCGCCGAGCTCGACGTCCTTGGGATAGGAGCCGATCGGCCGCAGCGAACCGTTCGCATGCGGCGTGAGCACGACCGCGGTCGCGTCGAAGACGTCGGCGGCGTGCTGGGCCACGACCTCCGCGGCGACGGGCGGGTCGAGCAGGGCGCCGAGGCTGCGACTCAGCGAGTAGAGGGCGGAGGCGCGCTCTTCGCGCGCGAGCGCGTCCTGTTCTTGCCGGCGTAGGCGGGCGGTGAGCGCGCTCAGGGAGAGCCCGACCACGAACATCATCACGAACGTCAGCAGATAGCGCGCGTCGCGCACCGCCAGCGTGTTCATGGGCGGCACGAAGAAGAAGTCGTAGGCCGCGACCGAGAGCGCGGCCGCGAGCACGGAGGGACCACGGCCAAACAGGTAGGCCGCCACCATCACCGCGAGTAAGTACAGCATCTCCAGGTCCGGGACCGGAGACACCGTGCGCAAGAACATGGCGATCGCGGAGGTGAGGGCCACGATCGACAGCGCGTAGACGTACGGTCGGAGCGGAGGGCTGCTGCGCTCTGCGGGAGGCGGCATGGAGGGGCGTTCGCCGGGCGGCGCCTCCGCGCCCACGTCTCCGGAGATCACGTGCACGTCGATGTCCCCGCTCGCGCGGACGACATCGTCGAGCAGAGAGCCGCGCAGGCGGTCGAGAAAGCGCGAATGGGTAGGCTTGCCGACGATGAGCCGGGTCACGCTATGGCGGCGCGCGTACGCGAGCAGCGGGCCAGAGATGTTGCGGCCGCTGAGCCGTACGACGTCTGCGCCCAGCGACTCCGCGAGCTGCAAGTTCGTCTCGAGCCGCGCGCGATCGGGGGCGCTCATCGGAGGCCTGCTCGAAGCCTCGACGGAGGCGGCGACCCACGGCGCGCGCAGCCCTGCGGCCATGCGTTTCGCGGCGCGTACCAGGCGCGCGGACGCGGGCGCCGGACCGACGCTCACGAGCACGCGCTCGCTCGTGCCCCAGGTCCGTTCGACGCCGTGCTCCTGACGGTATTCTTGGACATCCGACTCGACGTGCGCCGCGGCTTGCCGCAGCGCGAGCTCGCGCAGCGCGAGCAGGTTGCCGCGCTGGAAGAAGTGCGAGGCCGCGCGTACGGCTTGATCGGGAAGGTAGACTTTGCCCTCCTTGAGGCGCGACAGCAGCTGCTCCGGGCTGATGTCGATGAGCTCGATCTCGTCTGCTCGCTCGAGCATCGAATCCGGGATGGTCTCGCGCACCTGTACGTACGTGATCTGCGCGATCACGTCGTTGAGGCTCTCGACGTGCTGCACGTTGACGGTCGTGAACACGTCGATGCCGGCGTCGAGCAGGTCGATGACGTCCTGCCAGCGCTTTCCGTGGCGCGAGCCCTCCGCGTTGGTGTGCGCGAGCTCGTCGACCAGAACCAACGCGGGCTTGCGCGCCAAAGCGGCCTCGAGATCGAACTCCTCGAGCACGTGTCCGCGGTACTCGACCTCGCGCCGCGGCAGGATCTCGAACCCCTCGAGCAGCGCCGTGGTCTCGGCCCGCTTGTGGGTCTCGACCAAGCCCACGACGACGTCCAAGCCCTGGGCCTTGAGGTCGCGAGCGACCTGGAGCATCCGGAACGTCTTGCCCACGCCGGGAGCGAAGCCGAAGAAGATCTTGAGCTTCGCCCGGCGGCCCCGCTCCTCTTCGGCGTGCAGCCGCCGCAAGAGCTCGTCTGGATCAGGGCGTGTGTCGGCGTCCATCACGCCCGGTCAGTGTAACGCGTCGAGCGCCAGGTTCAGCTCGAGCACGTTGACGCGCGGTTCACCGAACAGTCCGAGGCTGCGCTCTTCGATGTGGTCTCGCACCAGCTGCTCCACCGCGTCCGGCACCAGGTCGCGCGCTTTCGCCACGCGGTTCACCTGGTAGAGCGCGGCCGCGGGCGAGATGTCTGGGTCGAGGCCGCTGCCGGAGGCGGTCACCAGATCGACGGGGACGGGCGCCTTGTTCTCCGGGTCTGCAGCGCGCAGGGCCGCCACCCGCTGCTTGACCGCGTCGAGCAGGGCAGGGTTGAGCGGGCCCTGGTTCGAGCCCGACGAGGACGCGCCGTTGTAGGGGGTCGGGGAGGTCGCCGAAGGCCGTGACCAGAAGTAGCGCGGTTCGGAGAAGGCTTGGCCGATCAGCCGCGAACCGCGGACCTTCCCGTCCGCCTCGATCAGGCTGCCGTTGGCCTTGTCCGCGAACAACGCCTGCGCGACGCCGGTCACGAGCAAGGGGTAGAGCAGCCCCGTCAGCACGGTGAACAAGCCGAGCAGAACGAGGGCAGGTCGAAATACAGACATGGTGTGGTCCCCAATCTTACGCTTTGAGCGGTTGCAGGTTAGGCCAGGTTGAGCGCGACCAGCAGCATGTCGATCGCCTTGATGCAGGGGAACGGTAAGAGCACGCCACCCGCGCCGTACACCAAAAGGTTGTGGCGCAGGATCACGTGCGCGCGCGCGGGCCGATACCGAATGCCGCGCAGCGCCAGCGGGATCAGCGCGAAGATGATCAGGGCGTTGAAGATCACCGCAGACAGCACCGCGCTGGTCGGCGAGTGCAAGCCCATCACGTTGAGCGCCCCGAGCGCGGGATACGTCGCGGCGAAGGCCGCGGGGATGATCGCGAAGTACTTCGCGACGTCGTTCGCGATGCTGAAGGTCGTCAGCGCGCCGCGCGTCATCAGCATCTGCTTCCCGATCTCGACGATCTGAATGAGCTTGGTCGGGTTCGAGTCGAGATCGACCCTGTTGCCGGCCTCTTTGGCGGCCTGCGTGCCGGTGTTCATCGCGACCGCGACGTCGGCCTGCGCCAACGCGGGCGCATCGTTGGTGCCGTCGCCGGTCATCGCGACCAGGTGACCCCTCTGCTGGTAATCACGGATGCGCGCGAGCTTCTGCTCGGGCGTGGCTTCGGCCAGGAAGTCGTCGACCCCCGCCTCGGCGGCGATCGCCGCGGCCGTGAGCGGGTTGTCGCCCGTGATCATCACCGTCTTGATGCCCATGCGGCGCAGCTCGGTGAACTTCTCCTTGATGCCGCCCTTGACGACGTCCTTGAGCTCGACGACGCCGAGCACGTTCTTCTGCTCCGCGACGACCAGCGGCGTGGCGCCGCGCTTGGAGATCTCGTCGACCAGGTCGCGCACCGGCCGCGGCAGCTCGCCGCCGCGCTCGCGCACGTAGCGCTCGATCGCGTCGACCGAGCCCTTGCGGATCGATCGGCCATCGAAGTCTACGCCGCTCATGCGCGTCTGGGCCGTGAACGGGACGAAGGTCGCGCCCATGCGCAAGATGTCGCGGCCGCGGATGTTGTACTTCTCCTTGGCCAAGATGACGATGCTGCGCCCCTCCGGCGTCTCGTCGGCCAAAGACGCGATCTGCGCGGCATCGGCCAGATCTTCGCGCCGCACGCCCGGCGCGGGGATGAAGGCGGTGGCTTGGCGGTTGCCGAGCGTGATCGTGCCGGTCTTGTCCAGCAAGAGCACGTCGACGTCACCCGACGCCTCGACCGCGCGCCCGGAGACGGCGATCACGTTCGCCTGGATCATGCGATCCATGCCGGCGATCCCGATGGCCGACAGGAGCCCGCCGATCGTGGTCGGGATCAAGCAGACCAGGAGCGCGACCAAGATGGTCATCGCCACGATCGTGCCCTTGCCAGTCGCCGCCACCGCGAACACCGAGTAAGGCAGCAAGGTGACGGTCGCCAAGAGTAAGATGATCGTCAGCCCCGCGAGCAAGATGTCGAGGGCGATCTCGTTCGGCGTCTTCTTGCGCTTGGCGCCCTCGACCATCGCGATCATGCGATCGAGGAAGGTCTCACCGGGATTGGCGGTCACGCGCACCACCAACCAGTCTGAGAGCACGCGCGTTCCGCCGGTGACGGCGCTGCGATCGCCGCCGCTCTCGCGGATCACCGGCGCGCTCTCGCCGGTGATCGCGCTCTCGTCGACCGACGCCACGCCTTCGACGATCTCGCCGTCGCTCGGGATGAGCTCACCGGTCTCGACCAGGACCACGTCTCCGCTGCGCAGCTTGGCCGAATCGATCATCTCGAAGTCCGCCTCGCGCCGTGCCTCGCGAAGGCGCCGCGCAGGTACGTCCTGACGCGCCTTGCGCAGGGTGTCGGCCTGAGCCTTGCCTCTCCCCTCCGCCATGGCCTCGGCGAAGTTCGCGAACCACACCGTGATCCATAGCCAGGCCGAGACGCCGAGGATGAACCCCGGCGAAGCCTCGCCGTGGCCGAACAGCGCCTGTACGAACAGCAGGGTGGTGAAGGCGCTGCCCACTTCGACCACGAACATGACCGGATTCTTGAGCATCAGGCGCGGGTCAAGCTTGCGAAAGGCGTCGAGGCACGCGCGCCGGACGATCGGTCCGTCGAACAGCGAGCGGGCGTGCTTGAGGGGCGGCGTCGCGCCCTCGGGAGCGCCCGTGGACGTTCCGTG
>CAZYWR010000066.1:0-2555 GCA_964651185.1 uncultured Polyangiales bacterium | reverse complement strand
GGTTGACGTGCGAAGCGACCACGACTTGCTGCGCGTCGAGCAAGGTCGCGCCGGCGTCGGCGAGGATCGAGGCGAGCTCGGCCGTAATGCCTGGGCGGTCGACACCGGTGACCGTGATACGAACCGCGTCCTTTGCTCGCTCCTTTTCAGCCGACATCGGGGCCGCACCATAGCACGCAGCCCCTGCATTGCCTTTTCAGGGAGCCGCCCCCAAGAATACGGCAACCATCGTGCGAAAGGATGGAACATGCAGGAGAAAGAGCTTAGTCGGCGAATGGCGCTCAAGTGCCTCACGGTCGTGCCCACAGCAGCCGTCGTGCTCTCCGCGTGCGGCAAAAAGACCGAGCCGGACAGCTGTCAGGACGTGAGCGCGCTGAGCGACGCCGAGAAGAGCGCCCGCAGCGCGCTGCAGTACACCGATCGATCTCCGAACGCCGACAAATATTGCAGCATATGCACCTTCTGGCGTCCGGCGAGCGATCCTGCGCAGTGCGGGAGCTGCCAGCTGGTGAAGGGCCCGATCCACCCCAAGGGCTACTGTACCGGTTTCGCCGCCAAGACTCCGGCCTGAGCGAGAGCGGCGCCGCTCAACCTTCGGCGGAGCGCTCTACTCGAACGCGTTTGGGATCGGTCTTTACGTGGTCGCCAGGGTCTGCCAGGGGCCTTCGATCGCGAGCGTCAGGCCGTTTTCCTGGATGTTCACGAACAACAGCCGTCCGTCCGGCGAGAAGCACACGCCTGCGAACTCGCTGAGGCTGCTGCGGTTGAACGCGAACGGGAGCACGTGGCCGGCGCGCGTGACGAGGCGCAGGCAGGGGTTGCGATGGTTGTCCTCGCACACGAGCAGATCGCCCCACGGTGTCAGCGTGAGGTTGTCGGGCATGTCGAGCGTGTTCGGGTCGCTCGATTGGGCGAGCAGACGTAGGCGGCCGCCCGTCGCGCTCGGCGCGAGGTGAAAGATCTGGCCGCTGGCGAGCGATCCACCGCTGGTCGAGCTGAAGGCGAAGCCGTCTCGCACGCGCCAGATGCCTTCGCCGCGCCTCACCACGGCCGCGCCGCGCTCCTGGGCCGCGTGGCGCAGCTCGTCGTGGTCGCCTGCGCTCGGCGGCACGTCGATCCAGCGCACCGCGAAGCTCGCGTGCACGGGCTGATCTTCGCCCAACAAAAAGCGCGCGTGCCCTTCGATCGCGAGCGCTTGCAGCCGGCCCTCGCCGAAAGGCGCGTCGCGGCTGTTGGGCACGAAGCGATAGAGGCAGCTATCGCCGCGGTCTTCGGTGAGATAGGCAGCGTGATCGCTCGGGTCGATGGCGACGGCCTCGTGCATGAAGCGGCCGTAGGCCGGGATGCGCACCGGGCTCTTCACCCGCGCGGCGTCGGTCGAGCACAAGAAGACGTAGCCGTGGCGCTGGATGACGCTCTCTTCGCAGGTCAGCCAGCCCCAAGGGCTCATGCCGCCGGCGCAGTTGCGTGAAGTTCCGGCCAAAACCAAGTTGCTCGTTCGCACCGTGCCACTCGGGTCGAGCACCACGCGCGTGACGCCGCCGAAACTGCGCGCGTCGTACGCCTCGGCGGGCGGACGCGTGCCGGGAGGGTAGGGGCTCAAGTGCGAGAGGCCGCGATCGAGCTCGTGGTTGCGCATCAGAGCCCAATTGCCGTCGGGCAGCGCGAAGCAGCCCATCGCGTCCGGCTGGCCGGGCACTCGGTAGCCGTCGCTCATGCGATCACCCACGTGCTGCAGCACGCGGTAGGAGAAGCCCGGCCGCAGGTCGAGCAGCCCGTTGCGGTCCGGCACGAGCTTGGTGTCGGCCATGGGCAGCTCTTCGAGCGAAGAGGCACTGATGCGCTTGGAGCGCAACCAGAGCGCGATGCCCGTGCTGAGCACGGCCGCGGAGCCCGCAAGTACGAACCTGCGCCGCTTCATGCGCTCAAGCGTACAGCACGCGCGCGAGTGTCGCGAGCGCGCGATCGAGCGCGTCCGGCGGTACGGCGGTGAAGCACAAGCGCGCCCACGTTTCGTACGCGCTCCCGGCCGCGCTGCCGGGGGTGAGCACGATCCCCGCCCGCGCCACGCGTTCGCGCAGCGCGTCAGGCGTTTCGCCCTCGCGCAACAGCGGACGCGTGTCGAAGAAGACAAAGGTTCCGCTCTCCGGCGCAGGGATGCGCAGCGCTTGCGCGGTGCGTTCGGCTGCGTCTTTGTACGCTGTGCGTGCGCGCACAATCCAGGCCTCGCCTTCGTCGCTGTCGAGCGCGCGGGCGGCCGCGATCTGCATGGGGCGCGCCGCGCAGTAGCTGGTGAACGTAGAGAGCCCCGCGATCGCCGCCAGAGGCTCGCTTGGCGCGTGCACGTAACCGATGCGCGCGCCCGCCAGGCCGTAGCTCTTCGAGAGCGTGTGCACGACCACGGCGCGTTCGCGCGCGAGCTCGTGCTGCCAGAGCGCCGGCGCGCCGGGCGCGAGGTAGCTCAGGCGTTCGTACGCCTCGTCGCACAAGAGCCAGAGCCCATGCGCGTGCGCGAAGCTCGCGAGCACGTCGAGCTCGCCCGGCGTCAGCACCAC